>JACOVB010000166.1 GCA_016177555.1 Candidatus Rokuibacteriota bacterium | reverse complement strand
GTCGGTGAACTCCTTCGACGAGGTGCTGTCAATCCCGACGGCGGCGGCGGCCACGCTCTCGCTCAGGACGCAGCAGATCATCGCCTACGAGAGCGGCGTCACCAAGGTCATGGATCCCCTCGGCGGCGCCTTCTGCGTGGAGGCGCTGACCGCTCAGGTGGAAGAGGCGGCGCGGGAACTCCTGGAGCGCCTCGAGGCCATGCCCGAGCGCGACGCCTTCGATGCCATGGACGAGATGACGCGGGACGAAGCATATCGACGGCAGCAGGCCATCGACCGCGGGGAGATGAAGGTCGTGGGCGTCAACTGTTTCGCCGACGCTCCCGAGGACGACGACGCGGGGCAGCCGCGGATCGAGGCGCTCCGCTACGACCCGGGCTGTCGCGACAAGCAGATCCGCCGACTCCGGGAGGCTCGCGAGCGGCGCGATCCACGGCGGGCCGAGGCCGCCCGACAGCGCCTCGCCGAGGCCTATGGCCAGCGGGAGAACATCATCGTGGCGATGCTCCACGCGGTGAAGGCCTATCTGTCCATCGGTGAGATCTCGCGCATCCGCGAGGAGGCCCTCGGTGAGCCGTTCGTGCCGACCACCTGGAACTTCGGCCGCTAGGAGCCGAGTATGGAGCGATCGATGCGGGTGCTGCTGGTTCAGGACTCGACGGGGCACAGCACGGGGTACCACGTGATCTCGCGGGGGCTCAGGGACGCCGGGATGGAGACGGTGCTGGGCGGCGCCCAGATCCCTCGCGCCATTGCCCGCCTGGCCGTGGACGAGTCGGCCGACGCCATCGGCTATCGCATCATGGACGCCTCGCCGACGATCCTGTTGGAGCGGCTCATGGAGGAGCTCGAGCGGGTGGGGCTCCGGGGCATCCCCGTGGTGGTGGGCGGCATCGTCCCCGAGGAGGATCTCGGGCGCCTCGAGGCGCTGGGTGTCGCCGGCGTCTTCCAGCCCGGCGCCACGCTCGACAGCATTGCCACCTTCTTCCGCGGCCTCGCCCAGCGGCCGGCGCGCCAGGCCTGACGCGCGCTCAGCCAGCCCCAGGAGGGCGGGGACCCAGCCCTGCGCCCCCTCGCCCAGGCCGGAGAGCGGGACCCGGGCCCCACCTCGAGCCCTTCCTCCGCGAAGGCTCGGACCGCGGCGACGGGACCGGCCTGCCCCGCGTCGTCGAGCAGGAGCTCCTCGGGTTCCGTACGTGTGGCGTGCTGGCCCATGGCTTCACGCGGCTTCTGTCCGAGCTGTGGGGGGCCGGCGCATGGCCGAACGCGCCGCTTCTCTCGTCGACGAGGTGCTGCCGCGGGTGCCGGTGCGCCAGTCGTGGCCGTGACAGTCCGCTTCCTGCAAGCGTTCTGGCCTACAATGCTGGCGCGATGATTGGCCCTGCCTGATGAGCTCCGAGTCGCCCGAGGTTCACGGTCGCTGCGAGCCCGCCTTCGAGTCACTGCGGCGGGCGCTCACCGAGATCATGGATACCGGCTCCGAGGTGGGCGCCGCGCTCGCCGTCCACGTAGGCAAGCAGCCGGTCGTCGACCTGTGGGCGGGCCACACGGATTCGGCCGGAACGCAGCCGTGGAGCGAGAACACCATCGTCAACCTCTACTCCGTGGGGAAGGCCGTCACCGCTGTCTGCGCACTCCGGCTCGTGGAGGGTGGCGCGCTCGATCTCGATGCACCCGTATCACGCTACTGGCCCGAGTTCGCTCAGGCCGGGAAGAAGCATCTCCCCGTTCGCTACCTGTTGACGCACCAGGCGGCACTGCCCGCGGTGTTCCGGCCGCTGCCGCTCGGCGCGGAGCTGCAGTGGGAGGTGATGACGAAGGCGCTGGCCGCCCAGGAGCCGTGGTGGGATCCGGGTGCCGGGCACGGCTATCACGTGAACACGTACGGGTTCCTCATCGGGGAAGTGATCCGGCGGATCACCGGCAAGAGCCTGGGTACCTACCTGCGAGACGAGATCGGCCGTCCGGCACGGATCGATTTCTTCATCGGCCTTGGGCCCGAGCTCGAAGCGCGGTGCGCCCAGGTCATCCCTCCCCGACCCGGCCCGGACACAGAGGAGGGGAGGCTGTTGCTCGACGGCGACTTGGCGACGCTCACCGGCCTCCAGCGCATGCGCGCCGGCACCTATCGGAACCCGCCGAATCTCTCGGGGCAGGGTATCATCAACACGCGCGAGTGGCGCGCCGCCGAGGTGCCCTCGACGAACGGGCACGGGAACGCGCGCGCGGTCGCGCGGCTCTACACGGCGCTGGCGGGCGATGGGGATCTCGACGGGGTCCACGTCCTGTCCCCCGCGACTGTGGCGATGGCGATCGCGGAGCAGGTGTACGGGGAGGATCTGGTCCTCCAAAGGCCGACACGCTTCGGTCTGGGCTTCCAGCTCACCATGCCGGAGCGTCGACTCGGTCCGGGCCCCCGGTCCTTCGGGCACTTCGGCGCCGGCGGCTCGCTCGGGTTCGCCGATCCCGATGCCCACGTCGCTTTCGGTTACGCGATGAACCAGGGCCGGCCAGGGTGGCAGCACAAGCACGTGCGCCATCTCATCGACCTGATGTACGAGGCGCTGTAGCCCTTTGACATGGGCGCTCGGCCCGCCTGGACTCCCGCAAGTCCCACCAAGTCCCACCAAGTCACCATGTGGTACTGCGGGAGAACTACGATGAGGTGCCGTCCGGCCGGGCTCGCTCTCGTCCTTGTCATCATCGTCCCTGTTCTGTTCGCGCCGCTCGCCGCCGAGGCGCAGCAGGCAGGGAAGGTGTCCCGGATCGGCTATCTGTCGTTCGACGACCCTAGCTGCTGGGAGGTCACGCCCGCCTTGTGGTGGCGGGCGGGCCACTGGCTGGGGGCGTTGGCGGCGGCGCAGCCGGTCACAAATCCACCCGGCGCGGCCATCGCGAGAGTCCGGCGCATCATGTTGGCCGGGAGTCTAGCAGAGACAGCCGCAGAGCCGCCGGGCGAGTAGAATGGATGCCATGTGCGGGCGCTACACCCAGACCGCGGCGTTCGACGAGCTGGCCTTCCGGTTCGGCATCACGGTCGAGGACGCGGGCCTCGAAGACCTGACGCCGCGCTACAACGTCGCGCCCTCACAGCCGGTGCCCATCGTCGTGGCCCACAATGGCGGCCGGCAGCTCGTCATGGCGAGGTGGGGCTTCCACCCCGTCTGGATGAAGACCAGCACGCTGGCTCCGATCAACGCGAAGGCGGAGACCGTGGCGACGAGCCGCATGTTCCAGGCTGCCGTCAAGCACCACCGCTGCCTCGTGCCGGCCGACGGCTTCTACGAGTGGAAGGCCGTGCCCGGCCGGAGACGCAAGCAGCCCTACTATCTGCGGCTCAAGGGTGGGGGATTGTTCGCATTCGCGGGCCTCTACACGCCCGCGGACGCCCAGGCCGGCGCACCGGCGACGTGCGCCATCATCACGACCACGCCCAACGACCTCGTGGCCTCGATTCACAGCCGGATGCCGGTGATCCTCGAGCCGGACGACGAGGGCCGCTGGACCGACGCGCGCGTGACCGCCCCGGCCACGGTGCAGCCGTGCCTCCGCCCGCTGCCGGCTTCGCTCATGGAGGGGTACCCGGTGTCGACCCTGGTGTCATCGCCCGGGAACGAAGGGCCGCGCCTCGTCCAGCCGGTCAGCTGACGCGATGACGAGAATGGACTTGGAGAAGTGGCTCATCCGCCATAACTTCACCCAGGCTCCGGCGGGCAAGACGAGCCACAGGCAGTTCGTGCTCGGCGCGTGCAAGGTGACGGTGCCGGGTCACGGCTCCAAGGACCTCAGCAAGAAACATCTTGGCCTGATCCTCCGCTCGCTGGAGTCCGTCGGCTTCGACCGCGCGACAGTCCGGCGCGAGTGGGGTGATGCCTGAATCACAATGGGGCTGCAGCTGGTATCCTGCTCCCGACGTGGACGCGCTGCTCCGGTACCTCGAGGGCTACGAGCCGCACCGGTACGGGCTCAAGTGGACCCGGTAGTCTTTCTCACAGGGAGACGCTCATGAAAGGCCCCGCCGGCCGAGTCACATGGATCGTCGCGATCGCGCTGACGGGCTGTCTGCTGCTCCCCGGCGCCGCCCGGGCGGCATCGATCCGCGGCGTCGTCCTCAACGCCGGGCCCGCGCCCGATCGGCGACAGATTCCCATCAACATCGACCAGTACGTGTGCGGCAAGAGCCATGAGAGCGACGAGCTGATCGTCGGATCGAACCGGGGCATCCGCTGGGCGGTCGTGTCGATCCAGCCTCCGCCTGCGGCCAAGCGGGAGCCGTCGCCGAAGCCCGTCCAGATGGACCAGCAGCAGTGTCTCTACGTGCCGCGGGTCGTGCTCGTGCCGGTTGGGGGCACGGTCGAGTTCCTCAACAACGACCGGCTCCTCCACAACGTTCACAGCGTCAGCACGGAGAACCCGACCTTCAACCGGACCCAGCCGAAGGGGCGGACGATCCCGATGGTCTTCAAGAAGCCCGAGACCGTGAGGATCGACTGCGATCTCCACACCTGGATGCGGGCGTACGTGGTGGTCGCGGAGCACCCCTTCTACGCGGTGACGGGTCCCAACGGCGAGTTCGCGCTCGACAACGTGCCCCCGGGCAAGTACACGCTCAAGGTCTGGCAAGAGCAGCTCGGCACAGTCACCCGCGAGGTCACCGTCGGCGACAAGGACACCACCGGCGTCACCGTGGAGATGGGGAAGAAGTAGCTGAGTACTGGGCCAATGTGCTTCGCCCTACTTCGTTCTCGGTCGCCAGCGACGCTCAACGTACACCCACGGACGCCTCGCGTCCCTGGCGCCCCCGGGCCTCGTCTGGGTCGCAACTTGACCCAGTACTCTAGGGCGTGACTCTTATCGGTTTCGAGGCCTCCCAGGCCGCGGAGTGAGTGGGCTCCTCGAGGGCCTTGAGCACGCCGCCCTCGTCGAGGGCGATCGTGAAGGTGACCTTGGGGAAGGAGAAGACCGGGTGCAGGTACGCCCGGGAGATCTCCGCGCCGTTGATGTAGAGCGCGATGTAGCGC
>JACOVB010000092.1 GCA_016177555.1 Candidatus Rokuibacteriota bacterium | reverse complement strand
TGGACGGTCTTCAGCGTGAAATACCCCGTCTGCATCGAGCCCAGCGTGTAGCAGCCGATGTCGCCGAGGGCGACGCCGTCGCGGCCGTCCAGCTCGAGCGCCGCCTTGATGGCCCAGAAGGCCGCGCGGTGGGGGCAGCCGGCGCAGAAGGCCAGCGCGCGCGCCGGCAACTCGGGGAGCGCTGTCGCCTCGACCTTCCGGCGGAACTCCGGGGTTCGCGGCTCGAACGGGCGCCCGACGAGCGCCGAGACCGCCGCGATCACGATCTCGGGCGTGAGCTCGCCGATCGCCGGCCCGGCGGGGCCCGCCACGTGGCCGGACGCCTTGCCCAGAAAGGCGATGAGGCCGAGCTCGGCGGCGTGCTGAGCGTAGAGCGCCTTCACCTCGGTCTCGATGAAGGGCTCGATCTCCTCGAGGAAGAGCACCTCGCGGGCGTGGCCGAGATGCGACAGGAGCAGTCGCTCCGGCAGGGGCCACGTCGTCCCGAGCTTCAGCACCCCGACCGCGTTCGTGACGCCCAGGAGCGCCACGGCCTCGACGGCGTAGGTGAAGCCCGGGCCCGTCACGATGATGAGCCGGCGCGCGTCGGCGGGGCCCTGGTAGCCGTTGAAGGGCGAGGTCTCGAACAGCGCTCGCGCGGCCGCGCCCCGCTGGAGGAGGAGCGGGTGGAGCGCGCTCGTCGTGAAGAAGCGGGCCCCGGGATCGACGCGCGCCTCGCCCGGCGGCGAACGGAGAGCGCCGAGCGCCACGCTGCCGCGCGCGTGGGCGATGCGCGTCACGCTGCGGAGCAGCACCGGCAGGCGGATCTCCTCCGAGAGATCGAAGGCCCAGCGCGTCATCTCCTTCGCTTCCTCCACCGTGGTGGGCTCGAGGAGCGGCAGATGGCTGGCGCGCACGAGATAGCGGGTGTCCTCCTCCTTCGTGCTGGAATGGGCGCCGGGGTCGTCCGACACCACCACCACCATGCCGCCGTTCGTGCCGCCGTAGGCCAGGCTCGTGAGGAAGTCGAGCGCGACGTTCAGCCCGTCGGCCTTCATGATCGTGATGGCGCGCAGCCCAGCGAACGCGGCGGCGGCGGCGCCCTCCATGGCGACCTTCTCGTTCGTGGACCACTCCGCGTAGAAGCCGCGCTCCCGGGCGAGCGCGGCCAGGCTCGCGAGGACCTCGGAGGAGGGCGAGCCGGGGTACGCGGCCGCGTACGCCAGCCCCGCCTCCATCGCGCCGCGCGCGATGGCCTCGTTGCCGCTCAGCACGACGGTCCGGCCGGGGTCGGCCGTGCGCAGGGCCTGGAGGCTCATGCGCCCGCCCTTTCCTCGGCCCTCACCGCGGCCCGGCGCTCGGGCGACAGATGCAGGTACGCCGCCGCCTCGGCGCGCCCCGCGTCCAGCGCGTCGAGCACCCTGAGCTTCTTGCCTCGCACGGCCGCCCGCAGGATCGGGATCCGCTCGGCCGGATACGGCTTCACCTCGAGCAACCCGGCGTTGACCGCCGCCCCCAGGAGCGCCTGCCCGCGCGCCGTCCGCACCACCAGGGCGTTCCAGCCGGGGTCGTGCTCGGTCGAGCCCACGGCGAGGTCCGCCCACTCGGCGGTGGGATCGAAGCAGCTCTGACACGCCGGCCGGATGAAGGGACGCACCTCGTCGAGCGGAACGCGGACGGCGCCGCCGTTCACGGAGAACACCACGCCGCCTTCCTTGGGGATGTCCATCTTCGTGGCGCGCGCGAGGTCCGCCCGCGAGACGAGGAAGCGATAGAAGGCCGGGGTGAGCGCCCAGAAGCAGAAGACGCCGATGACGAGCGCAAGCCGGTGCGCGGCCTCGCCCCGCGCCTCGATCTTGCGGAGCGCCGCGACCTGGCACGGCCGGCCCACCACCGCGACGGTTGCGGCGCTGTCTCGCAGCAGGGGGGCGAGCGGCGCGAGGGTCGCGCAGGCGGAGTACTTCGTTCCCGTGGCGGCGAGCACGCTCGCGCGATCCCGGGCCACGATGGGATGAGGCGCGGCGGTGGGGCTGCCGCCGGTGAGCAGCGCGGCGTCCGCGGCTCCGGAGCCGAGCGCGAAGAGCGTGAGCGCGGTCGCCACGCCGCCGTACTGGCCGCGCTGCTTCACCTCGGGGTCGAGCGCGCGGGCGAAGTGGAGCGAGAGGTGGGCGCCCAGCAGGGGGTCGGCTGGCCCGGACCCGAAGATCTGTCCGTCCAGCCGATCCGGGTCCAGCGAGACGCGGGGGCAGACCTCGAAGCAGCGCCCCTGGGGGAGCGGACAGGGGTGGATGAAGGCCACGCGCTCCCCGAGCGTCTTGAGATACGGGCAGTGGCCGAGACAGGCGCCGCAGGCCGTGCAGGCGCCCGTCCCCAGCACGCGGGCCTGCAGATCGCCCGGCCCTCCACGCTCCACCTCCACCGTCCGGAGATCCATTCGCTCCCCCCGCATGGTTGTTCCGCGAGTTCCACGCCCAGCCCCTTACATCTAGGTCAGCAGGTCACCGGAGCACAATGAGTAGTTTGCCTCAGCCGCTGTAGCGCGGCGGCGAGCGCGCCCGGGGGGGCGACTCCGGCGATAATGGCCTGCGCGGGCCATCCCAACCCATCGGAGGACGCGATGCTCGCACCGGCGACCGGCAGATCGGGCGAGCGGGAAGATCACAGGGCATGTCGGCAAGGCGACGCGGAACCGGGGGTGCGCGAAGCGATACATTGACCCGGACGGGACCGGTAGGTACCCTGGGCCGCGGAGGTGCAGGAGCGTGGCTGAGCCGGCGATCGGCGCGCGGAAGTGGACACGGCTCGAGTACGAGCGACTCGTCGAGGCCGAGATTGTCGGCCCGCAGGACCGGATCGAGCTGCTCGGTGGCGAGATGATCGTCAAGGAGCCACAGCACAGCCCCCACGCCACCGCGATCCGGCTCGCGGCGCGGGCCCTGCGTCGGGTGTTCGGAGACGGATGGGATGTGAGCGTGCAGCTCCCGGTGGCGCTGGACGCGGAGTCCGAGCCGGAGCCTGACGTCTCGGTGGTCCAGGGGGATCCGCGGGACTACCGCGATGCGCACCCCCAGCGCCCGGCCCTCGTCGTGGAGGTGTCGCTCTCGCGCGTGGCCTTCGATCGCGAGCACAAGGGCAGTCTCTACGCACGGGCCGGCATCACGGACTACTGGATCGTCAACATCCCGGAGCGGAGGGTCGAGGTCTACCGGGAGCCCGTGGGGGACGGGGCGGCCCCCTTCGGCTGGCGCTACGTCTCGGTCTCCACGCTCGGCCCCGGGGAAACCGTCTCGCCACTGGCCATGCCCGTTGCCCGCATCCCCATCGCCGATCTGCTGCCATAGCAGGTGTCCCGCGTCAGGTCACGGTCACATCGAGCCAGCCGAGGGGCGTGACCACGGTGCGGTCGCGGGGGCGCAGCAGCACGGTGGTCGTCGCCGTCTCCACCACGGCGGGCCCGGGCACGCCCTGACCGGTGGCGAGCGCGTCGAGGTCGTAGACCGGCGCCTCGACCCAGCAGCCGAGGTGCACCTGCCGTCTGGACGCGGGGCCCGCCCCTGAGCGGGGCGGCAGCGGCGGCTCCTCGGGAAGCGC
>JACOVB010000091.1 GCA_016177555.1 Candidatus Rokuibacteriota bacterium | reverse complement strand
GTGGTGCCCAGCACGACCTTCTCCACCTCCTCGCGCATCTGGACGCATACGTCGCGGCTCACGTGGTGGCGCTCGTGAGGTGCCGGCAGCCAGTCGAGCGGCTCGCCGGCGAGAAAGCGCTCGAGCGGCCTGTGCACGGCGGGATCGTAGCGAAAGGCCTCGAGCAGCGAGGTGAAGAGATGCTCCGACGGGTAGGGGCCGCGGTAGCGGGCCCGCGCGACGCCCTGGTCTTGCATCAGCCCCGCCAGCACGTTCAGGAGCGCCGTGCCTGCGCCGGGAGGGAGGCGTCGCGGCTCCGCCAGCGGGGGGATCACGTCCAGCCGCGCGTAGTCGAGGGCCTGATAGACGGTGATGGGCGCGGCCGGCCTCCAGGGCGCGTGCTCGTTCATGGCCCAGACGCGGTCCGAGGGGCCCCAGGCCGGATGCGTCGCGCTGTCGGGCTCGACGCCGATCCACCGACCGTCGGCCGTGCGGCACGTGACCCACGCGAGCTTTCCACTCTCGCCCCAGCGGTACGCCGCCACCAGGTGGCCCCGGCGGTCGATCTCGACGAGGCGGAGCCGCGTGCCGGGGAGGTAGCCGATGACGCTCCCGTGGCGCCGGACCGACACGGGAGGCGCAGGCCCGTCGAGCGCCCGGCGCAGCGCCGCCACGCCCGCCGGGTCGTGGGCGGCGATCTCGGCTCGGGCCAGACAGGCGGCCAGATGTGCCAGGTGTGCGCGGTCCATCCCGAGCGTTGATGGTACAATGCGACCCGTGCGAGCCCTCCTGGTCGTGTGCGGCCTCCTGCTCGGCGCCTGCGCGTCCACGGGCGGTTTGCCGCCCCAGCCCTTCACCGACGTTCCCGTCGGCGCGCAGTGGCAGCCGTACTCGCGCGACTGGGTCGTGATCGAGACGCCCGGTGTCACGGCCGCCAAGCTGATCTACTTCACCAAGACCGGCGTGGATGCGACCCTCGCCGAGGTGCGCCGGCTCATGCCCCAGAGCGGGTGGAAAGAGAGGGCCACCGAGCGCTTCGTGAACCCCGAGGGCTTCAAGGGCCAGTGGGCGGAATACGCGAAGGGCGCGGATGTCTGCCGCGTGACCGTGATCGAGGGGGCGAGCGCCACCCACGTGGACCTGACCCTCGCCCGGCACCCGGCCGCACGCTGATGGCGGGCGCCGACCTGGCCTGGCGCTCGGCCATGGAGCTGGCCGGGCTCATTCGCGACAAGCAGGTCTCCCCGGTCGAGGTGATGGACGCCGTCCAGGCCCGGATCACCGCGCTGAACCCCGGGATCAACGCCTTCTGCACCGTCGCGGAGGAGGAGGCGCGGGACGCGGCCCTGGCCGCGGAGGTGGCCGTGCTCTCCGGTGAGCCGCTCCCGCCGCTCCATGGCGTGCCGGTCTCGGTGAAGGACCTGATCTTCACCCGCCGCATCCGGACCACGGGCGGCTCCCGCCTCTTCGCCGACCACCATCCGGAGGAGGACGCGGTCAGCGTGGAGCGGCTCAGGGCGGCGGGCGCGGTCATCGTCGGCAAGACCACCACGCCGGAGTTCGGCCACAAGGGCATGACCGACAGCCCGCTCTGCGGCGTCACGCGCAATCCCTGGAACCTGGAGATGACCCCGGGCGGGTCGAGCGGCGGCGCCGCCGCGGCCGTGGCGGCCGGGCTGGCCCCGGTGGCTCTGGGGACGGACGGCGGCGGCTCCATCCGCCTCCCCGCCTCGTTCTGCGGGATCTACGGGCTCAAGCCTTCATTCGGCCGCGTGCCCTCCGGGCCCGGCTTCCCCGGGTGGGAGACCTTCTCCCACACCGGGCCCATGACGAGGACCGTCCGGGACGCCGCGCTCATGCTCGACGCCCTCGCGGGTCCCGACGACCGAGACCGCCATTCGCTGCCGGCCGATCCGGGCGGCTCCTTCCTCGAGGCCTGTGATGCGGGCATCGCCGGCCTGAGCGTCGCCTGGTCCCCCGATCTCGGCCGCGCGCGGGTGGACCCCGAGGTGGCGGAGCTGTGCGAGCGGGCCGCCGTGCAGCTCGAGTCGCTCGGCTGCCACGTGGAAGTGGTTATGCCCACCTGGGATGATCCCGAGGAGATCTTCCGCGTGATGGCGGCGGCCGAGATGTTCGCCGCCTGGGGCGACCGGCTGGCCGACGCTTCGCAGGAGCTCGACGGGACGCTCGTTGCGCTGCTGCGCTTCGGCCGTACCGTCACGGCGGAGCAGTACCTCACGGCCGCGCGCCGGCGGCGCGAGCTCTGGGGCGAGGCGCAGCGCTTCCTGGCGCGTTTCGATCTCCTCATCACGCCGACGATGCCGGTGCCGGCCTTCGCGGCGGCAGGGCTCCCGCCCAGGCAGATCAACGGCCGGGAGATCTCGCCGCTGGGCTGGTTGCCATTCACGTTCCCCTTCAATCTCACCGGGCAGCCCGCGGCCACGGTCCCCGCGGGCTTCACGGCGGCGGGGCTGCCGGTGGGGCTCCAGATCGTCGGACGGCGGCACGCGGACCGCACCGTGCTCGCCGCCTCCGCCGCGTTCGAGGCCGCCGCGCCGTGGAGCCATCACCGGCCGGGTCCCGATCCCCGCCCGCCTCGCGGTTGCGGCTGATCCTCATCTGTCTCGGCGGGGCGCTCGGCACGGCCGCCCGCTACCTGGCGGGCGGGGTCGTGGCGCGCTGGCTGGGGTCCGATTTTCCTACGGCACGCTCCTCGTCAACGTCCTGGGATCCTTCCTGATCGGCCTGATCCAGCAGGCGCAATTGACATCGCCCGATGCTTGTCGGAGTATCCCTCTGGCGCCCCGCAACCCGCGGGGTGGGTGAGTCAGGGAGGCCTCGGAAGACAGATGCCGGCGCGGGGTTACGATGCCATCGTGGTCGGAGCCAGCTTCGCGGGCCTCGGCGTGGCCCGTCAGCTTCGCGGCGACATCTTGCTCCTCGACCGCCACGAGGTGGGCGCCGTCCAGACCTCCGCGTGCGGCACCCCGCTCTGGGTCCCCCAGACGCTCGGAGTGGCGGACAGCGTCCTCCAGGTTCACGAGCGCCTGACGGTTCGCACCCCGGGGCGGAGCGTGACCTACGACCTGTCGGCCGTGCCCTTCTGCACCTTCGACTACAAGGCATTCTGCCAGGGGCTGCTCGGCCAATGCCGCGCCCGCTTTCTCCGGACGAGGGTGACCGGGGTCGAGGAGGGGGCCGTGATCACCGGCGAGGGGCGGTTCAGCGCGCCGGTGGTGATCGACTGCTCCGGGTGGCGTCGCGCCGTGGTCAACGGCGGCGAGGCGGCGCGCCCCCGCGGCGGGGCCTACTCCTTCGGCCTCGAGGCGCGGGCCGATTTCACGGGGGAGGGGCTCTCCTTCTGGCTCGACAAGGGGCTGATCCACCGCGGGCTGGGCTGGATCTTCCCGGCCGGGGCGCAGAGCCTCGTCGGCCTGGGCTCCTACGTGGGCGCCTCCAAGCTCAGGCCCGCCCTCGAGCGCTTCCTGTCCGACCGCGGCGTGGCCGCCACCAGCTTCCACGGCACCTACTTCCCGAACCGGCTCCTGCGGCCCACCGTCGGGCGCCTGTTCGCCGTGGGGGACGCCGCCGGGCAGTGCATGCCGTTCACCGCCGAGGGTATCCGCCCGGCGCTCTACTTCGGTGGAGAGTGCGGCAAGATCGTGCAGGAGGTGATCGAGGGCCGGCTGAGCCTGGCCGACGGCCTCGAGCGCTACCGCCGGCTCGTGGGACGCTACCGGCGCGCGTACCGCGTCCTCTGGCTGGCGCAGCTGTTCGCGATGCACGCCCCGACGCGCTGGTTCGGGGCCTTCACGAGCCTGGCCGCGCGGCATCCGGTCCTTCCCCGCTGGTGGCCCCGCTACGCGTGGTTCGGCCGCATGGACCCCGCGCCCGTGGCCATCGTGACATGAGCACCCGCCCACGGGTCCTGCGCGGGCCATGAGGGAATGCACGGCCTGATCTCGCGCTACCGCTGGGCGCTTGTCGTCGGCAGCTCTGTTCTCTTCACGGCGGCCAGCCTCTGGTTCCTCCTCGCCGACGACCTCGCGGGCTACCACTTCCTGCTCCGCCTCTACCAGGACAAGCACTTCCTCAAGCGGACGCTCCGGGAGTGGGGAATCCTGGCGCCCGTGATCTTCATGATCATCCAGGCGCTGCAGGTGATCATCTCTCCCATCCCCGGCGAGGCCACCGGCTTCCTCGGGGGCTACCTCTTCGGGGTGTGGCTCGGCTTCATCTACTCCACCATCGGGCTGACGGCGGGCTCGGTGGGGGCCTTTGGCGTGGGCCGCTGGCTCGGCGCGCACTTCGTCCGGAACCTGGTGAGCAAGTCGGCGTGGGACCGCCTCGGGTTCATCGTCGAGGCCGAAGGGGCGATCCTCTGCTTCATCATCTACCTCATTCCCGGCCTGCCGAAGGACATGGTCTGCTACCTCTTCGGGATCAGCCCGATGCCGCTGTGGGTGTTCGCCCTGGTCTCGGGGCTCGGCCGGATGCCCGGCACCTGGGTGCTGTCGGCCCAGGGCTCCCAGACGGCGGCCGGCCAGTATATCCAGGTGGTGCTCATCTCCGCCATCGCGGTGGCCGTGGCCCTGCCCCTCTACTACTACCGCCACCGCATCGTCCGGTGGTTGGAGTCGCGCAACGGTCAGGGGTCGGGCAACGGGGGGGCTTGACAGGCCCCACGTCGGTTCGTAGACTGGCAGCCACGCTTCACAAAGGAGGCAGGCCAGTGGCACGGAAGGGGAACGGGATCGCGCAGGGCTGGCGGTTCTACTTTTATTACTTTCCCTCCGTCCGCCTACTGGCTTCCCTGAGCTAGCACCCAGGAGCCACGGGCGGACGAGCCGCCGGCCCGTGGCGATCGAGATCGAGCCCAACGCCGCGGGCAACACACCCGCGGCGTTTTTCTTTTCCACGGGCCGAGGGCGGCGGCCGCGGATGACAACAGGATAGGCATAGGTCAAAGAAAGGCACAGCATGATCATCATCATGAAACCGGGATCGACCGAGGCGGATAGCGACGACGTCTGTCGCCGGGTGGCAGACTTCGGGTTCAGGACCCATCTCTCCCGGGGCGAGGTGCGGACCATCATCGGCGTGGTGGGCGACGATCGCGCGAAGGAACAGCTCCTCGCGCTGCAGTCGCTGGACGCCGTCGAAGGCGTGGTCCGGATCCTCCAGCCCTTCAAGCTCGCGAGCCGCGAGGCGCATCCCGAGAGCACCCAGTTCAAGATCCGCGACGTGCCGGTCGGCGGCAAGCAGATCGTCGTCATGGCGGGCCCCTGCGCCGTGGAGTCCCGGCCGCAGCTCCTGGCGGTGGCCGAGGGGGTCAAGGCGGGCGGGGCCCACATCCTCCGCGGCGGGGCCTTCAAGCCGCGCACCTCGCCGTACGCCTTCCAGGGCCTCGAGGAGGAGGGGCTCGCGCTGTTGTCCGAGGCGAGCCGCGAGACGGGGCTGCCGGTCGTGACGGAGGTGATGGAGCCCGACAAGGTGGAGGTGGTCGCCGAGCACGCCGACGTGCTGCAGATCGGCGCGCGCAACGTCCTGAACTTCTCGCTCCTCAAGCGCGTGGCCGAGTGCGGCAAGCCCGTGCTCCTCAAGCGCGGCATGTCCACCTCCATCCAGGAGTGGCTCCTCTCCGCCGAGTACGTGCTGGCGGGGGGCAACCCCAACGTGATCCTCTGCGAGCGGGGCATCCGCACCTTCGAGACTGCGACGCGTTACACCCTCGACCTGAACGCCATCCCTGTCGTCAAGCAGCTCTCTCACCTGCCGGTGTTCGTGGACCCGAGCCACGGGACGGGGCACTGGGAGTACGTGGCCGCCATGGCCCGGGCGGGGCTCGCCGCTGGCGCCGACGGGCTCATCATCGAGGTGCACAACAAGCCGGAGGAGGCGCTCTCGGACGGGCCGCAGTCCCTCAAGCCCGACCGCTTCGCTGCGCTCATGCGCGAGCTTCGCCCCCTGGCCGAAGTGCTTGAGCGAAGCCTGTAGTGACGACGGCGGAGATCGGGCGAATGAAGACGGGGAGCGCGAACATCCGTCGGGGATGGGCGGGCGACAGCCCGGGCGCCCGTGCCAGGTGAAGGAGAGTCTCTATGATCATCGTGTTGAAATCGGGAGTCTCCGAGGCGGATGTCCAGCACGTGTGCGAGCGCGTGGTCGAGCTCGGCTACCAGCCCCACACCATCCGCGGCGAGTTCAAGACCATCGTCGCCGCGGTGGGGGAGGAGCGTGGCAAGCCCGATCTCCGGCTGCTCGAAGCGCTGGAGACGGTGGAAGCCGTCATGCCGGTGCAGCAGCCGTTCAAGCTCGCGAGCCGGGAGATCAGGCCGGAGCCGACCGAGGTGCCCGTCAACGGCGTCAGCGTGGGCGGCCAGCGCGTGATCGTGATGGCGGGGCCCTGCTCGGTGGAGTCGGAGCCGCAGATCCTCGAGGTGGCCGAGGCCGTCAAGCAGGCCGGCGCCAGCATCCTCCGGGGCGGCGCCTACAAGCCCCGCAGCTCGCCCTACGCCTTCCAGGGGCTGAAGGAGCAGGGGCTCAGGTACCTCAAGGAGGCGAAGACGCGCACGGGGCTCCCCGTCGTCACCGAGGTGCTGGAGACGGAGAGCGTGGAGCTCGTGGCGGAGTACGCCGACATGCTGCAGATCGGCGCGCGCAACATCCAGAACTTCACCCTCCTGCGGCGCGTGGGAGAGATGGGCAAGCCCGTGCTCCTCAAGCGCGGCATGGCGACGAGCATCCAGGAGTTCCTGCTCTCGGCCGAGTACATCCTGTCGGCCGGCAACCCCAACGTGATCCTCTGCGAGCGGGGCATCCGCACGTTCGAGACCGCGACGCGCTTCACCCTCGATCTCAACGCCGTGCCGGTGCTCAAGAAGCTCTCCCACCTGCCGGTGGTCGTGGACCCGTCCCATGGCACGGGCCACTGGGACCTGGTGGCGCCCATGGCGAAGGGGGCGGTGGCCTGTGGAGCCGACGGGCTCATCATCGAGGTACACCCGCGACCGGAGGAGGCGCTGTCGGACGGTCCGCAGTCCCTCAAGCCGTCCAAGTTCGCCCAGCTCATGCGTGAACTGCGCCCGGTGGCGGAGGCCGTCGGCCGAACCCTGTAGCAGGCTGCTGACAAAGGCCCATCTGCGGAGGCGCGGCGCCCTCGGCCGCAACCTCGACGTGGCTCGCCCACGCCCGCCCGGATCTCCGGATCCGCTCGCCTCGCCTCCGGCTCGGCTCGCCAAGCGGAGTACGCCTCGGTTGCGGCCGTCGGGCGCCGCCTCGCATCTGGACCTTCTTGATCAGCATGCGCGTCTTCCAGCGGCCTGCCGGGCCGTGGTGGGTCGTGGGTCAATTCGGCCCTCGGTACTGGGGCAAGTTGCGAGCCAGACGAGGCACGAGGGAGCCAGCGACACGAGGCGTACTCCCTGTACGTTGAGCGTCGCTGGCGACCGAGTAACGAAGTATGGCGAAGCGAATTGACCCAGGACCCCGTGGTGGGGGGAGTCGGGTCCTGGGGGCGGGCCGTGGCATAATCGCTGTGTATGAAGATCTGGCTGCCGGCGGATCCCTCGCGGCGGGCCTTGCTCGTCGCGATCGTGTGCTCGGTGCTCCTCCACGTGCTGGTGGCCGCCTCGGTGTACCTGGCAGGCGCCTTCGCGCCCAAGATCGTCGCCAAGCGCGGTGAGCCGCTCTTCGTCGACATCACCCCCGACCGGCCCGAGGAGCGTGCGCCGCGCGGCAACCCCGCGCGTCCGCCCGGTCCGGGAACGCCCGCGCCCGAGCGCCGCGCTCCCGAGCCTCCGGCTCCCAAGATGGCGGAAGTGAAACCCAAGGCCGCCGAGGTTCCCAGGAGCGCTCCACCCAAGGCGCCGGCCCCGTCACAGGTAGCGAAGGCCTCCCCGCCCCCCGCGCCAGAGACTCCGGCGCCGCGCACCCAGGAGCCGGCGCCCGCTCCCGGGCCTCAGGCCCGCGCTCCCGAGCGCGAGACTGTCCCCTCCCAGCCTCAGCCCGCCGAGCCGTCCAGGACCGAGGGTGCCGCCAGCCCTTCGCGCCCCGCGGCACCGTCGGAGCCGGCGGGGCAAGTGCTCGCGCGGACCAAGTCGGGGCTCGACCTGCCGGCCGCCATGCTGAGAAGTCCCGGGGGGGGCGGAGGGCTCAAGGACGGACGCGGTGGCGTCGAGGGCGAGCCCATTCCGCTGGACACCCAGGAACCGAAGTACGTCGACTACTTCGGCCAGCTTCGCGAGCGGATCAAGTCCAAGTGGAGCTACCCGCGCGAGGCGGGCGAGCGCGGCATCGGCGGGCAGCTCCTCATCGAGTTCCACATCGCCAAGGACGGGCGCGTGCAGCTCCTGGAGCTCCGGCGCTCCTCAGGGGTGGAGATCCTCGACGACTACGCGATGAACGCGGTCCGCCTGGCCCAGCCCTTCCCGCCCGTGCCCGACAACCTCGCCAAGCAGGTCCTCGCCGTCAACGGCCTCTTCAACTACCAGATCGTCGGCAATAGCTTCGTCAATCAGTTCCTCCGGTAGTCTGCGGGGCTCCCGGTGCGCCTCTCCCCCCTCCGGATAAAGGAGTTCGGGCTTCCCGTGAGCCCCGAGGAGGGCCCCGGGCCGATCGACACGGTCCTGGAGGCACCCGGCCGCGGGCGCTTCCCTTGACAGGCGCGTCGCGTATCCTGTAGGATGTTCAGTGTTTTTTCCAGGGGAGGCAGGCTCGTAGCTCAGTGGGAGAGCGCTTGCTTGACACGCAAGAGGTCGGCGGTTCGAAACCGCCCGAGCCTACCATCCGATCTCGTTGACCGAGGGGTGCCCATCGCGAGGCAGCAGCGGGTGCACGACTAGGGCAGTCGAGAGCATCACCGGGCGCCGTCCGTGTGGTGTTTTTTTGTCTCTGCACCACGAAAGGACCTGATGGCTGAGCAGGAAGAAGACCGACATCTGAAGTTCGCCGGGGAGCTCGACTGCGTCCCGGAGCCCCTGCCGACCCTTCGCCACTCCACCTCGCACGTGATGGCCCAGGCGGTGAAGCAGCTCTTTCCCGAGGTGCGCGTCGCCATCGGCCCGGCCATCGAGGACGGCTTCTACTACGACTTCCGCAGGGCCACGCCCTTCACCCCCGAGGACCTCGCGCGCATCGAGGCGCGGATGCGGGAGCTCGTCAAGGCGGACCTGCCCTTCGTCAGGGAGGAGTGGGCGCGCGCGGAGGCCATCCGCCACTTCAAGGAACAGGACGAGCCGTTCAAGGTGGAGATCCTCGAGGGGCTCGACGTGCCTGCGGTGTCCGTGTACCGCCAGGGCGACTTCCTCGACCTCTGCCGCGGTCCCCACGTGCGCTCCACCCGGGGCATCAAGGCCTTCAAGCTCCTCTCCTCCTCGGGCGCCTACTGGCGCGGCGACGAGCGGAACCCGATGCTCCAGCGGATCTACGGGACCGCCTGGCTCACGCAGGAGGATCTGGACCAGTACCTGTGGCGCCTCGAGGAGGCGAAGAAGCGCGACCACCGCAAGCTCGGGCGGGAGCTCGACCTCTTCGACTTCCACGACGTCGCCCCCGGGGCGCCCTTCTGGCTGCCCAACGGGATGATCCTCGTCCGCGAGCTGGAGAAGTTCGCGCGCGAGCACCTCGATGCCCGGGGCTACCAGGAGATCTCCACGCCGCTGCTCATCCACAAGCGGCTCTGGGAGGAGTCGGGGCACTGGGAGCACTACAGCGAGCACATGTTCAAGGTGGAGGTGGAAGAGGAGATCTTCACGCTGAAGCCGATGAACTGTCCGCCGTCGACCTTCGTCTACCGGCGGGCGCTGCGCTCCTACCGGGATCTGCCGTTGCGCTTCTCCGAGATGGGGCGCTGCCACCGCAACGAGCGCTCGGGCACGCTGACCGGTCTTGTCCGCGTCCGCCAGTTCACGCAGGACGATGCCCACATCTACTGCCGGCCGGATCAGCTCCAGGCCGAGATCGTCGGGATCCTCGATCTGGTCCGGGAGTGGTACAAGACCTTCAAGCTCCAGCCGACCTTCAAGCTCTCCACACGGCCCGAGAAGAAGCTCGGGGCCGAGGAGCAGTGGGACGCGGCCGAGCACGCGCTCGCCGAGGCGCTCAAGGTCAATGGGCTCGCCTACGACCTGAACCCGGGTGACGGCGCCTTCTACGGGCCCAAGGTCGACATCTACGTCGAGGACGTCCTGGGGCGGAGCTGGCAGATCGCCACGGTCCAGGTGGACCTCGTCATGCTGCCGGAGCGCTTCAAGCTCGAGTACATCGACAGTGACGGCCAGCCGAAGCGGCCGGTGGCCATCCACCGGGCGATCTTCGGGTCCTACGAGCGGTTCATCGGCATCCTGACGGAGCACTTCGCCGGGGCGTTCCCCACGTGGCTCGCGCCCGTCCAGGCCCGCGTCCTGCCCGTGAGCGAGAAGCACCTCGAGTACGCACGCGTCGTCTTCGCCCGACTGCGAGAAGCGCGGATCCGGGCGGAGCTGGACGACCGGAACGAGAAGCTGGGGTACCGGATCCGCGAGGCCCAGGTGCGAAAGGTTCCCTACATGCTCGTCGTGGGGGAGCGCGAAGCGCAGAACGGCACGGCGAGCGTGCGCCGGCGCACCGGCGAGGACGCCGGGGCCCTGCCCGTGGAGCGCATCGTGTCGGACCTCGCGGCCGAGATCGGCAGTCGTTCCGCCACCCTCACCGTGGGGCGATCGGCCTGAGCCCCGCACAGTAAGGAGTCACGGCGATACAGCCCAAGGACATCCGGGTCAACGAAGGCATTCGCGTCCGGGAAGTGCGGGTGGTGAGCGCCGACGGCGAGCAGCTGGGGATCCTCCCCATCGCCCAGGCGCTGGATCTGGCGAAGCAGCGGGACATGGACCTCGTCGAAGTGGCCGCCGAGGCGGCGCCGCCGGTGTGCCGGATCATGGACTTCGGCAAGTACAAGTACACGCAGGCCCGCCGGCAGAAGGAAGCGCGGAAGAAGCAGACCACCATCGTGGTCAAGGAAGTCAAGCTGGGGCCGAAGACGGATACGCACGACTTCGACTTCAAGGCCAAGCACGTGCGGCGCTTCCTCGGGGAAGGCAACAAGGCGAAGGTGACGGTGCGATTCAAGGGACGCGAGATGGCGCACACCGAGCTGGGCTGGAAGATGCTGAACAAGATGACCGAGATCATGAGCGACATGGCGGTGGTGGAGAGCCACCCGCGAATGGAGGGGCGCATGCTGAGCATGATCCTTTCCCCGAAAGCCCACTAGGAGACTGAGATGCCGAAGATGAGGACCAAGCGGGCCGCGGCCAAGCGGCTGAAAGCCACCGCGTCCGGCAAGCTCAAGCGGCACAGCGGGTGGAAGAGTCACCTCCTGGAGGCCAAGTCCCCCAGGCGCCGGCGGCGCCTCCGCCAGGCCTCGCTCATCTCCGCGGCCGACCAGCCGCGGCTCAAGAAGCTCGTCCCATACCTGTAGCGTAAGAGGAGAGGCGAACCATGCCACGGGCCAAGGGCGGGGCCAAGACCCGCCAGCGCAGGAACAAGGTGCTGAAGCGGGCGAAGGGCTACTTCGGCGGCCGGCGGAAGCTCTACCGCACCGCGGCCGAGACGGTGCTTCGCGCGGGCGCCTTCGCCTACAAGGGGCGCAAGCAGAAGAAGCGGCGCGCGCGCTCGCTGTGGATCATCCGCGTCAATGCGGCGTGCCGGCAGCTGGGCCTCTCCTACTCCGTCTTTGTGGCGGGGCTGAAGAAGGCAGGCATCGGGCTCGACCGCAAGATCCTCGCGGAGCTGGCCGTTCAGGACCCGACCGCCTTCGCGAAGCTGGCGGAGACGGCGCGAGCGGCGAGCCGCGCCTGAGCGTGGCGCCGGACCCGCGGGTCCAGCAGATCCGCGATCGGGCCCTGGGGGACATCGCCGCCGCCCGGTCCACGGCTGACCTCGAGCAGATCCGCATCCGGGTGCTCGGCCGCTCCGGGGAGCTCACCGCCCGGCTCCGCTCCCTGGGGGCCATTCCGGCGGCGGAGCGCCCGCAGGTCGGGCAGGCGGCCAACCGCGCCAAGGCCGAGATCGAGGAGCAGATCCAGGCCCGCCTCCAGGGGCTACGCGTCGAGGAGCTCAGCCGGCAGCGGGAGGCGGGGCGGGTGGACCTCACCCTTCCCGGGCGCTTCACGCCCGCGGGGGCCGTCCACCCGATCACCCGCGTGCAGGACGAGATCATCGCCATCTTCGAGGGGCTCGGCTTCTCCGTCGCCGAGGGCCCCGAGGTGGAGTCGGACTACTACAACTTCGCCGCGCTCAACTTCCCCGACGATCACCCTGCGCGGGACATGCAGGACACCTTCCACCTCGCAGCCGACACGCTGCTCCGCACCCACACGTCCCCGGTCCAGATCCGGACCATGAAGGCGCAGCCGCCGCCGGTCCGCATCATCTGCCCCGGCAAGGCGTACCGGCGCGACGCCGACATCACGCATTCGCCCATGTTCCACCAAGTCGAGGGCCTGGCCGTGGACCGCCACATCACCATGGGCGATCTGCGCGGCACCCTCGATCTCTTCGCGCGGGAGATGTTCGGCAG
>JACOVB010000083.1 GCA_016177555.1 Candidatus Rokuibacteriota bacterium | reverse complement strand
TGCTGCGCGCTCGGCCGGATCGAGGTGGCGGGTGTGTTCCACCGCAAGTGGCGCGAAGGCGCTTTCTCGGAGCGCGAGTTCCACGAAGTCTTGGCACAGTTTACCGACGATTGCACGGCCGGGCTATGGACGTGGCTTTCGGTCACAGATCGCTTGATCGCGAATGCTGCGGAATGTCTGCGGACACTGAGCAAACGGATCACGATCCGCTCGGCGGACGCATTGCATCTCGCCTGCGCCCGCGAGCACGGGCTGCGGCGCGTCTACACCAACGATAGGCACATGCTCCGGGCAGCGCGTGCGTTCGGCATCGAGGCGATGGGCATCTGAGTTCCTGCGCTCGATTCTCAGGCAGCGATGGATGACGTTCTGGACCGGTCGGACCTGGCCGTTCGCGACCGCCCGCCGCGCTACACGCCCAGCGGCGTGCCGGTCCGCGTGGATCTCCTGGTGTGCACACAGGCGGAACTGGAACGGGAGCTGGCCGCTGCCAATCCGTTCGTCAAGCGAATCATCGCCGAGAGTCTCGTGCTGTTCAGGTGTCCGGCGTCGCAGCCTGCTGACTGAGCCCGGCTCCCGCCACCTCGCGGCCCGCATGGTACCATGGCCCGGTCATGCTGGCCGTGGACGCCCGGGACCTCACCAAGACCTTCCGCGCCGGGTGGCTCCACCGCCGGCGCACGGAGGCGCTCCGGGGCGTGAGCCTCCAGGTTCCCCGCGGGGCCATCTTCGGCCTGCTCGGGCCCAACGGGGCGGGCAAGACCACGCTGCTCTCCATCCTGGCCACGCTCCTCCTGCCTGACGCGGGCTCGGCCACCGTGCTCGGCCTGGACGTGGTGCGTGACAGCCTGGCCTTGCGCCGCCGGCTCAACATGGCCAGCGGCAACGCCTCCTTCGTCTGGAGCCTGAGGCCGGCCGAGGTGCTCATGTTCTACGGCAGGCTCTACGGGCTCAGCGGGCGGTCGCTGCGCCGGCGCGTGGAGGAGCTGATCGAGGGGTGCGAGCTCACCTCACACCGCAAGACGGAGTACAACGAGCTGTCCACGGGGCTCAAGCAGCGGCTGGCCTTCGCCAAGGCGCTCTTGAACGACCCCGAGGTGCTCTTTCTCGACGAGCCCACGCTGGGGCTCGATCCGGACATGTCCATCAGGATCCGCGCCCAGATCGCGCGCCTCAGGCGCGATCGGGGCACGACCATCATCCTCACCACCCACTACATGCGGGAGGCCGAGGAGCTCTGCGACGAGATCGCCTTCATCAAGGGCGGACGCATCCTGGCCCAGGGGGGGCCCGACGCGCTCAAGCGCCAGATCCGGCTGGGGGAGGTGATCACGCTGAGGCTCGATCCCCTCGAGCCTGCAGGCCTTGCCTCGCTGCCGGGGGTGCTGGAGTACCGCATCCGGGACGAGCACCTCGAGTGCACCGTGGACGTGGCCGACAAGCGGCTGCCCGAGCTCTTGCGGTGGCTGCACGAGCAGGGCGTGGTGGTCCGGCAATGCGAGGTGCGGGAGCCGGACCTCGAGGAGGTCTTCGTTGAGCTCAACCGCTAGTCCGGCGTTGCACGTCAATGGTCTCCGGGCGGAGTGGGTGAGGACGTGGGCCTTTGCCTGTCGCAACGTCATCATGGCGCGCCGCAACGTCTTCTTCGTCTTCGAGCTGACGTTCTGGCCCGGGGTCGCCATGCTCTCCCACGGGCTCTTGACGCAGTTCCTCGCCCTCACGCCCGAGATGACGGCCTTCATCCTCTCGGGCACCGTGGCGCTCTCCGCCGTCCAGGTCTGCCAGCTCGACGTGGCCTATGCGGTGCTGTTCGACATCTGGTCCAAGTCCATGAAGCACCAGTTCCTCGCGCCGGTGGGGATCCGGCACCTGGCGCTCGGCTCCTGGCTCGTGGGGGTGGCCCGCGGCCTCGTCGTGTTCGCGCTCATGGCGCTCATCGGCACGCGGGCCTTCGGCTTCGACTTTCTCGGCGGAGGCGCGGGGAGCCTCGCCGCGTTCCTCGCCGGCTGCTTCCTCTGCGCGCTCGTCATCGGGCTCCTGGTCTGCACGCTCGTCCTGCTCTTCGGTACGCGGGCCGAGACGTCCGCCTGGGCCGCCGTGAACCTCGTCGTGATGCTGGCGGGCATCTACTACCCGATCTCGGTGCTGCCCGGCTGGGTCGCCGCCATCTCGGCCGCGATCCCGCTGACGTACTTCCTCGACGCGTTCCGGGCGGGGTACGGGTTCGAGTCCCAGTTCAGCGCCCCGCTGATCAAGGGATTCGCCCTGGCTCTCCTCTACGTGGCTCTGGCGCACTGGGCGCTGGCCGCCGCCATCACGCGGGCGCGCCGCACTGGCCTTCTCCTCAAACTCTCGGAGTGACTCGTGACCCAGAATGCTTCCGCCATCAGGACTGACATCTCCCGCCCGGCGGCCGAGGTGGTGCGCGCCTTCCGGGCTCTCTCGCCCACCACGCTCGCGGATGTGCTCGACCTCGGCTGCATCATGCGGATCGGCATCAATCCGCTCTGGCCCGGCATCCCGCGCATCGCCGGGCCCGCCTTCACGGTGCGCACGGCGCGGCACGACAACCTCATGCTCCACGCCGCCATCTACCTCGCCGAGCCCGGGGATGTGATCGTGGTGGCGGCCGGTGACGCGGAGATGGCCGTGGCGGGCGGCAACGTCTGCGCGGTGGCCCAGCGGCGTGGCGTCGTAGGCTTCGTCATCGACGGCGTGATCCGGGACGTGGCCGAGTCGCGCGCCAACGCATTTCCCGTCTTCGCCCGCGGTGTCTCGCCGATCCCCGGGGGCAAGGACGGGCCGGGAGAGATCAATGCGCCCATCACCTGCGGAGGCGTGCGTGTGACCCCGGGCGACGTCCTCGTGGCCGACGAGGAGGGAATCGTCGTGGTGCCGTGGGCGCGGGCGGCGGAGGTGCTGGCCAAGGCCCAGGCCAAGGCGGCGGCGGACGCGGCCGAGACGCTTGACACCTGGGAGAAGAAGCACCGGGCCCGCGTGGAGGCGACGCTCAAGGCCAAGGGGTATCGCCCCTGATGGATGCCGGCCTCTCGGTGATCCTGCTCGGGCTCCTGCTCGGATTCCAGCACGCCACGGACCCGGACCACGTCGTCGCCGTCGCGACCATCGTGAGCCGGACCCGCCGCTTCGGCGCCGGCGCCGTGATCGGGGCGCTCTGGGGCGTGGGCCATACGGCGACCATCGCCGCCGTGGGCAGCGCCATCATTGTCTTCAAGGTGGCGATCACGCCGGCGGTGGGGCTGTCGCTCGAATTCGCGGTGGCGCTGATGCTGATGGCGCTGGGCGCCGTGAGACTCGTCTCGGCCCTCCGCGAGTTGGATGCCGTGCCTCTGGCTCATCTCGGCGAGCCGCATCCCCATGCCGGCGAGCCCGCGTTCCACAGTCATCCCCACACCCACGGCAACACCGTTCACCGCCATGCCCACGTGCACCCCTCTCCGGCGCTGGCGCGCGCCCTGCAGACGGTCGGGGCCGCGCAGGCCCTCCGCTCGGTGGGCGTGGGGCTGGTGCACGGGCTGGCGGGAAGCGCGGCGGTCGCCCTGCTCGTGCTCTCGACCGTCGGGAGCCCCGAAGGCGCCGTGGCCTATCTCATCCTGTTCGGTGTCGGTACCATCGTGGGGATGACCGCGATCACGGCGGTGCTCGCGGTGCCGTTCGCCGTGGGTGGTCGGTGGCTTGCCGGGGGGCGGCGGGCCCTGGGCATGGGGACGGGCCTGCTCTCGCTCGGGCTGGGCCTTTACCTCGCGTTCCAGATCGGCTTCGGGGACGGCCTCTTCCTCGGCGCCCCGGTCTGGATCCCGCGCTAACGGTGGAGGAGCTTGAGGACGCTGCGCGCGATGCCGTCGGGGTCGAGTCCGTGCTTGGCGTAGAGGCCCTTCTGATCGCCTGACTCGCCGAAGCCCGTGACGCCCAGGCGCCACACCGGCGTGGGCATGACCTCGCTCAGCAGCTCCGCCACCGCGCCGCCGAGACCGCCGCGCACGCCGTGATCCTCCACGGTGACCACGCGCCCGGTCTTGCCCGCCGAGCCGAGGATGGTCTCCTCGTCCAGCGGCTTGATGGTGGCCACGTTGACCACTTCCGCATTGACACCCTCGGCGGCGAGCCGTCTCGCGGCTTCCAGGCAATTCCAGAGCGGGCCGCCCGAGGCGAGGATCGAGACGTCGTTGCCGGGGCGGAGGACCTCGGCCCGGCCGAAGCGGAAGCGGTAGCCGTCGGCGTGGACGGGCTCGAGGTTCTGGCGGGTGAGCCGCAGGTAGACGGGGCCGGGGTGCTCCACCGCCCAGGCCACGGCCTGCTTCGTCTCGATCTCGTCGGCCGGCTGGACGATCGGGATGTTTGGCAGGGAGCGGATGCAGGCGATGTCTTCCAGGCCCATCTGGGTGTAGCCGTCTTCCCCGATGGCGACGCCCACGTGGGTGCCCACGAGCTTCACGGGCGCCTGCGTGTAGGCCACCGACACGCGGATGGTCTCGAAGCGCCCGATCAGGAAGCAGGCGAAGGAGCAGGCGAAGGGGACGCGCCCAGTGAGCGCGAGTCCCGCGGCCATGCCGATCATGGTGGACTCGGCGATGCCCACGTTGAAGGCGCGGGACGGGTAGGCCCTGGCGAACTTCGCCGTCATCGTGGACTTGGACAGATCGGCGTCCAGCGTGACGATGCGCTCGTCCCTGGCGCCCAGATCGAGCAGCGCTTCCCCGAAGGCGGCCCGCGAGGCCTTGGCCGGCATCACTTCTTCTCCAGTCGCTCGAGCTCGGCAACGATCGCCTGGGCCCAGTCGGGAAGGGGGTCGCCGAGGATCTCGTGGATGCCGCGGATCGCCTCGGCCGGCTTCGGGGCCTTGCCGTGCCACTCCGGGTCGTCCTCCATGAAGGAGACGCCCTTGCCCTTCACGGTGCGGGCCACGACGAAGGTCGGCTTGCCCTTGATGGCCTCGGCCTGATCCAGCGCCTTGTCGACCTGGGCGATGTCGTGACCGTCGATGTCCACGACGGGCCAGCCGAAGGATTTCCACTTGTCCACCAGCGGCTCGAGGTCGAGGATCTTCTTCACGTGATCGTCGAGCTGGATCCCGTTGTAGTCGACGATCACGCAGAGGTTGTCGAGTGTGTGGTCCGGCTGGCCGAGCTTGGGCGCGGACATGGCCGCCTCCCACACCTGCCCTTCCTGGATCTCGCCGTCGCCCACGATGCAGTAGACGCGCGCGGTCTTGGCGGCGATCTTGAGCCCCAGCGCCATGCCGACGGCGATGGAGAGCCCCTGGCCGAGCGAGCCGGTCGCCGCCTCGATGCCGGGGAGTGCGACGCGGTCGGGATGGCCCTGGAGCGGACTGCCCAGCTTGCGAAGCGTGATGAGCTGGCGCCCCGGGAAGAAGCCCGCCTTCGCCATGCAGCAGTACTGGGCCGGGACGCAGTGCCCCTTGGAGAGCACGAGCCGGTCGCGGTCCTCCCAGGTCGGCCGCGCGGGATCGTAACGCATGCGGTTGAAGTAGAGCGTGACGAGGATGTCCATCACGGAGAGCGAGCCGCCCGGATGGCCGGAGCCGGCGTGGGTGAGCATCCGCAGGATCTGGACGCGGCACTCCCGCGCGATCTGCTGGAGCCGCGCGAGGTCGGCAGCGGACATCAGTCGGACCCCTCCATGACGCTCGAGATCTCGTCCACGTGGACCCCGCTCACGGCCATCTCCGGGGTGTACACGACCTCGTCGGCCGCCCAGACCAGAGTGCCCTTGGCCTCCTTGGCGATGCCGACGATGCTCTGGAGCAGCCGCGTGACGTTGTCGTTGATCCGGATGACGTTGGCTCGCATGGGCGCCGCGATCCGGCCGTCCCGGATGATAAAGGAGTCTCCCACCACGGTGCAAGTGAAGTCGCCCGCGCGCAGCCCGTTGATCGGGTACGTGTACCAGATGCGGCCGATGTAGAGGCCGTCCTTGACGGTGCGGATCAGATCGTCGAAGGGCAGGGGATCGGCGCCCTCGACGATCACGTTGGAGGCGGCGACCCCGGGCTGGACGTCGAAGGCGCGCCCTCCGCCGCCCGCGTAGCGGAAGCCGTTCCGCGCCACGAGGGCGGGCGCGGCTGCTGCTCCACCCACGCCGAGCTTCTCGCGGAGGGCCGGATCCCGGAGCAGCCGCTGCCCGTCGTACCAGCTGGTGAGCAGTCCAACAAGCTCGCCGTTGCGGATCAGGTCGGTGCGCCCGGTGGGGAGCCCCTCGCAGGTGATGCCCTTGGAGCCCATGAGCCCGGGCACGGCCCCGCTGTCGTACACCGAGAGGCGCGGCGAGGCGACGGGCTTGCCGAGCTGTCCGAGAAAGGGTGTGCTCCCCGAGTAGAAGGCACCCGCGTGGCAGGCCGGGATCACGAGGTTGTTGAGGATGTCGGCCACCGGCTGCTTGCCGAAGACCACGGTGTAGTCGCCCGCCGGGACGCGCTCTCCGTCGATGGCCGCGATGGCGTTCTGCGCCGCCTCGACCCCGGCCTCGTCGGTGAAGTGGTCGAGGCGGATGCCCGTGGACCCGCCCGAGCCCTTGGCGTCGTAGGCCTCGACCATGGCGGTGACGAACCCCATCATGAGCGTTGACTCGTCGGTCTGGGCCTCAACCAGATGGGTGGAGGCGATGGCCATGCGTTCCTGGAGGATGGTGACATCGCCTCCCACGATGAATCCGAGGCGGCGGAGGCCGGCGTCGCCTCCGGCGAGGCCCGCCAGCCGGGAGGAGGCGAGGAAGGCGCCGAGGGCGCCGCCGAGGACCTTCCACCCGGCCTCCACCAGCTGCGCGTCGCCGATGTCGAGGAG
>JACOVB010000082.1 GCA_016177555.1 Candidatus Rokuibacteriota bacterium | reverse complement strand
CCTTCTTCACCAGCTTCAGGTACTGATTGAGCAGCTCTTCCTCTCGATACTTGAACGGCGAGACGGTGGCCGCGATCAGCGCCGTGGGCGCGAGCGCCCGCGCGAGCCGGATCGCGTTCACCGAGTCATAGTAGCGGACGGGGCGCGGGGCGTCGGGCACCAGCTTGTCGCCGCTGACGAAAAGGAGGTTCTCGAGTCCATAGCCGAGCGCGCGGCGAACGATCGCCTCCATCTCCGGCTCCGTTCGGTCCTTCCCTGCGAGGTGGAGAAGCGGCATCTTGCCGCTCATGTCCGCGAGGCGGCGGCCGATCTCCACCGTGTCGTGACAGTCCGCCGACCTGACGCGGTCACAGATATTGAATCCCCGGGCGCGGGGATCCCCGGCGACCTGCCTGGCGTCACGCCTGACGCGACCCATGGCCTCTTCGAAAGGTGCGGCGGACACCTCTGGCGTGTACTCGAGGGTCACCAGGAAGTCTCCCGTCTCGAGGGCTTTCTTGATCAGGTTCGGATATGGCCCGCCCGGCATTCCGCAGTTTCCTCAGCGCCGCGTCCCTCTCGCGATTAGATCCGCTCGCCCGCTCCTGCGCCCCTGAATCGCCGGAGCGCGGCGCTCCCTCACGGCGGTCCCGCGGCCAAGGCGGCGACGGTCCGGGACAAGCCGGCGGTGACGCGGGCCAGCGCATCATACGTGAGCTTGTCCGGCGTGTCCTGGGCCATGTGGTAGTGCGGATAGCGGTAGAACGCGGTGTCGGTGACCATCAACGCCCGGTATCCCTGCCTCCAGAACGAGAGGTGATCGCTCCAGGCGACCCCGGGTATCAAGCGGACCGTCGCGAGGCCCTCGACCGGAAAGTCCGAGTGAGCCCGGAAGGCCTGCACGACTTGTCGCAGAAGGTAGCGCGACCTCAGGTTGGCGATGAACGCTATGAAGTTGCCCCGGTCGGGATAGAACAGGCCGAAGAGCGGCGGGTAGTGCTGGCTGCCCGGCTCATCCCGGTAATACCCGATGGTCTCCAGGGACATCATCAGCCGGATGTCGTCGCCGCGAGAGCGTGCGGCGCGGGCGTAGACGTCGCTGCCCATCTGCGGCGTCGAGAAGAAGGGCGGCTCTTCGTTCACGAAGGCCACGAATCTGATGGTGCGCTCGGGCTCTTCATCGGTGAGGCAGCGCGACATCTCGAGCAGGGCCGTCACGCCGCTGGCATTGTCGTTGGCGCCCGGGCTCCCGATGACCGTGTCGTAGTGGGCGCCCACGAGGATGATCTCCTCCGGCTTCCTCACTCCGGCCCGCGTGACCTCGAGATTCGCGCAGGGAATGCCGTGCAGCTCATAGGTCTGCGATGTGACCCGGTAACCCTGGTCGCGCCACTCGCGCGCGATGAAATCCGCTGCTGCCTGGAGGGCCTGGGGGCGGAAGACATTCCGCTCGCCTATCTCTCCGGCCAGCGTGCGCACGTGGGACCGCAGCGTGTCGGATGCAATCGGGCCACCCATGGCTTTCCCCTGGTTTGCGTGAGCCTCCGAACTCCTCGTTCAACGCAAGTTGACTGCCAAGCGAGCGGAACGCTCGCCCCAGCGGGCTGGCATCGCGGATGCACCACTACCGCCCAGCCAGCGATTCCGCCCAGGGGCAAAGGAGGGAGGAAGATCGCCGCTCGCGATGGCGTCCAGACGTCCGCGGAGGCCGAGGCACCAGCCGGAGGCAGAGATTCGGGGCAAGGCGCCGCGCGTGGAGGACCTGATGGTCCGCTCGCTCGTGACCGTGGCCCACGATGCGACGCTGGCGGCTGCCTGGAGGTTGATGCGGACCCGGCAGGTGCGTCACCTGCCGGTGCTCGACGCCGGTCGCCGCCTCGCGGGGATCGTGACCGATCATGATCTCCGCCAAGTGATCCTCGACCCGGCCCTTCAGGAGGAGCCGGGGAAGCTCGCCAGTGCCCTCGATCGCCTCAGGGTCGACGAGATCATGACCTGGGGCGTCATCACGGTGGAACCCGAGACCGAGTTGGGCGCGGCGGCGCGGATCATGCACGAACGCAAGCTCGGAGCATTGGTCGTGACCGCCGGCGGCTTCGCAGTGGGAATGCTGACGGCGACCGATGTCATTCAGGCGCTGGTCTCACGGGCAGCCAGCCAATGACGAGAAGGCGCCACCCGCCCGGTCTCGCCATGGTCCGCTCATGATCAGTGTGGGTCAGCCTGGCAGATGGGTATTACCTGCCCCACCTGTGGAAGCCATGACCCACTGACTTTCCCTCCTCTCCATCGAGATCGCCGGGTTTTCGGGCTTCAGAACCCCTGGCAGTCAGGTTGCGCGCTCCGGATAAGCATGGATTGAGCGACACGGGAGAAGGATGACCGGGGTGGGGTCCGGATGAAGAAGGTCGAGGCAATCGTCAAACCCTTCAAGGTCGACGAGGTCAAGGACCCGCTCACCGCCCTGGGGATCGGCGGCATGGCCCTCACCGACGTGCGTGGCTTCGGGCACCAGCCGGCCCGGACCGACTTCTACGAAGACGTCGAGTACACCTTCGACTTCCTCCCGAAGGTCAAGGTCGAGGTGGTGGTTCTCGGTGCTGAGGGCCGATCCGCTCGTCAGCCAGGCGATGGTCAATGGCGACCGGCGCCCGTACCCGGTGGCGCTCGTGTCGGTGGAACGGGAGGTGCTGGCCCGGTTCGCGCGGGCTCGAGGCCTGCTCTCGACCGACTATGCCCAGCATACCCGGAATCCCGAGGTGCTCGACCAGGTCCAGCGCATCGTGGACGACAAGAACGAGCAGCTGCCCTCCTATGCCAGGATCAAGAAGGTGGCCGTGCTCCCCGCCGATCTCTCCGAGGAGACGGGCGAGCTCACCCCGACCCAGAAGGTCAAGCGCAAGCTCGTCGCGGAGAAGTACGCCGACCTGCTCGAGTCGCTCTACCAGCGCCCTGCCGCGGAGACCGGCAGGCCGGGGCGCTGACTTCTCCCCCCTCCGCCAGCGATGGACGACCGCGGGCGTGAAAGACCGCGACGGCGTCGGGTTCCTGCAATGGAGCCTGCCGCGACTCGAGCTGCGGTGGCCCGGCTTTCGCAAGGTCCGGCGGCAAGTGTACAAGCGCATCGAGCGGCGCCTGACGGAACTGGGGATACCGGATGTATCCGCCTACCGATCGTATCTCGAAGGCCATCCGGACGAATGGCCCGTCCTGGATGCCCTCTGCCGGATCTTCATCTCGCGCTTCTACCGGGACACGGCCGTCTTTCAGTGCCTCGAGCGAGAGGTCCTGCCGGAGATGGCGCGGACGGCCCTGGCGGCGGGCCATCGCGAGCTCAGCGCCTGGAGCATCGGCTGTGCCGGCGGAGAGGAGCCGTACACGCTGGCCATCCTCTGGCATGTCCGCTGGGCGCCTCGCTTCCCGACGCTGCGCCTTCGGGTGGTGGCCACCGACGTGGATCCTGAGGCTCTCGGCCGCGCCGAGCGGGGCTGCTACCCGTTGAGCAGCGTGAAGGATCTCCCGGCGGATCTGCGGGCGGGGACGTTCGCCCCCTCGGAGGGGGCGATGTGTGTGAAGCCCGAGTACCGAAGCCGGATCGTCTTCCTGCGGCAGGATGTCCGTGTCGCGGCGCCCGAGGAGGCCTTTCATCTCATCCTGTGCCGGAACGTCGCGTTCACGTACTTCGACGACGAGCTTCAGCGCCGGACGCTGCGCAGGATCGAAGACCGGCTGCTCCCCGGAGGGGCGCTGGTGATCGGCAGCGCGGAATCGCGGCCCGCGGGAGCCACCGGGGTCGAGCCGTGGTCGGCGAAGCTGCGGGTGTACCGGCGATCGGAGCGGGCGAGGCCGGGGCTGGCCCGCTGACGCGGAGGAGGTCAGCGCGGCGCGTGGAGCTCCGCTACTCTCGCCCGCATCTTCTTGACGAGCTCGGCGTAGGACGCCTTCTGGATGACCGTGTTGAACTGGGCCCGGTAGTTGGCCACCAGGCTCACGCCTTCGATGATGACGTCGAAGACGAGCCACCCGGCGCCATGCTTGAGCATGCGGTAGTCGATGGGGACCTCGGTGCCGTTCTTCGTGATGATCCTGGTCGTGACCGTGGCGAGATCCCCGTCCACGCGCTCGCCGGTATACTGGATGGGCTCGCCGGAGTAGAGCTCGATCTTCGACATGTACGATCGCTCGAGGAGATCGCTGAAGAGATGGACGAACTCCTGGCGCTGCTCGTCCGTCAGCATCCGCCAATGCCGCGCCAGGCTGCGCTGGGCGATCTCGTCGAAGTCGAAGATGTCGTCGGCGATCTTCCTGACGGCCGCACTCCGCTCGGGGGCCGTGGGGGCCGGCTTGAGCTTCGGATCCTCGAGGACCGCGAGGACGCGATCGATGGAGGCCTTGAGCTGCTCGGTCGGCTCCGTCGCGGCGGCCCCGGTGGCGGCGAGGGCGAGCAGACCGATGAGCAGGCACGTTGAGATGCGGCAGCCGGCGACGAGGCGTCTGTGCACGTGGCAAGCTCAAGTGCAAACGAGATGCCCGGGCGAGGCAGCATGAGAGTCGCGGCAAAGCGCGGGGTTGGGCGTGATCGCGGGCCGGGTCCCTTTCGGAGCCGCTCCCGGCTGGGGCCGGAGCGCCCCGAACTGGGGCGCGATTTCCCCGAGGCATCGGTAGTCTTCGGGAGCCCTGGGCTCAAAGCGCCTGATTTGCCTGCCCTTGTCTCCCAAGCCCGGCTGGCACCCGAGTTGCCCTCTCTGCGGCCATGGCGGCTCGAGCTTGCCCGCCTGCTCCGGGCCGGGGAGGAGAGTGGTGAGCGATGGAGCGGAAGAAGCGGACGCACCGGACGAGGAAGTCGCCAAGAACCAGCACCCGTCCACCCCCGGGCCAAGAAGGCCGGCCCCCGCGCCCGGCGGATTCTCCCGGCAAGGGGGACGCAAGAGGCTCTGATCCCGGGCCGTGGTCCCGGCTGGCAAAGGCGACCCGTTCATCTCGGCCCAGCTCGTCATCGCGATCGTGCTGGGCGGCAGCCGGCACTTCCTCGCGCCCGCGATCGGAGCCGTCGCGGTCACGGTGCTGCACGAGCTGGCGCTGCGCGCCTCGCTCTCTCATGGCCTGGTGCTGGGGGCCCTGCTCGTCGCCGCGGTCTTCGCGTTTCCCGGCGGCGTGGCTTCCGGCATCACCGGCGTCGTTGACAAACTCAAGGCGCTCCGCGCTCTCGGGCGATCGTGACGGGCTCAGCCAATCAGCTCATCGCCGACAAGCTCCGGGAGGGCACCGACCTCCTGGAGCAGCAGCGGGCCAATCCCTTTCGCGTGCGCGCGTACCGGCGGGCGGCGGAGGCGATCGCCGCTCTCGGGCGTGACCTGCGCGAGATCGTGGAGCGCGAGGGGGACCAAGGGCCTGATGGCGCTCCCCGGCATCGGCACCGGCATCGCCGCCGCCATCGAGGAGATGCTTCGCACCGGGCGGTGGAGCCAGCTCGAGCGCCTCCGCGGCACGCTCGATCCGGAGGCGCTCTCTCGCGCCATTCCCGGCGTGGGGCCGGCGCTCGCCCGGCGCATCCACGAGGCCCTGCACGTGGACACGCTGGAGGCGCTCGAGGTCGCGGCCCACGACGGGCGGCTGGCCTCCGTATCCGGCATCGGGCCGCGCCGGGCCGCCATGATCCGGGCGGTCCTGGGTAATATGCTCGGCCGAGCCCGGTCGCGGGTTCCGCGCGCGGCCGCAGAGCCCTCGGCCGACATGCTGCTGGGCGTTGACGCGTAGTACCGCCAGCAGGCCGCCGCCGACCACCTGCCGAAGATCGCGCCCCGCCGATTCAACCCCGCGGGTGAGGCGTGGCTTCCGGTGCTGCACGCCGAGCGCGCGGGCTGGGACTTCACCGTGCTGTTGGTGCCACGAGGCTACGCGAGACCGCAGGCGAGCGCTACGGTCCGTCCTGGGCACGCGTCCCGGCGTCGTCCAGCGCCGGTCGTGGCGGAGGAGACGCGGGAGCGTACGGCTGGAGCCGGGGTCACTCCCTCAGGGGAACGCGCGGCGCGACAGTCTGAGCCCAGCGACGAGGGCGGCCGAGAGGGCGACGACCACCCCGCTCACCACGAACACGCCGGCCGCGTTGTGGTGCCGGTAGACCAGGCCGAGCGCCGGCGGCGCCGCCGAGTCGCCGAGGAAAATGACGGCGGCCAGGTTCCCCGACTGGAGTTGCCCCGCCCATGACGACGGTTTCGTGGAGGCCCCGTCGAACTGGTTCGCCCGGGGGCGGACGCCCGAGGATCCGGCGCGGCACTTCCAGCCGCCAGCCCAGCGCAGCCGGACCCGGCGCTGTGGGGGCTGGCCGAGGCCGTCTACCGGAGCGCCGGCATCGCCCGTTCCGTAAACGAGCGCGCCGGCTACCTGGAGGTCGCCGCCTTCACGCGTGTCAGCGCTCAGGACTTCATCCCGGCCACCCTGACCCGCGTCACCGGCGCCAGATCCGCCTGAGGCCACGCTCAGGGGGGCGCGCCCTTGACGGCCGGCATCCGCCGCGTGTCCGGGCCTCCGCCCTGCCCGGAGGCGGGCCGCGCGACACGAGCCTTGACACGAGGCCGGCGGTGTGCAAAATATCGCATGCAGTTGTATACAAACGGACACCACAGGAGGCCCGGGGCGATGGGGCCGGCGCGGAAGGCGGGACGGGTGCGACCGATCCGGAGGACGGACGGCGCGCTCCGGCGGAGCGAGACCGTCTATGCCGAGCTGCGGCAGGCGATCCTCCGCGGGACGCTGCGGGCGGGTGAGCGGCTGCGCGAGGAGGGGCTGGCGCGGCGGCTGGGGGTGAGCCGCACGCCCGTGCGCGAGGCGATGGGGCGGCTCGAGGCGGAGGGGCTGGCGGCCGCCCTGCCACGCCGGGGGCTGGCTGTCGCCGAGGTGAGCCCGGAGCACGTGATGGAGATTTACCTCGTGCGCGAGGTCCTGGAAGGCGCGGCGTCGCGCCTGGCGGCCAGGCAGGTCACCCATCTCGAGGCCGCCCGGCTCGAGAAGCTGCTCGAGGGCATGCAGGACGCCGCCGCACGGGACGACACCCCGGCCATGGAGGCGCTGAACCGCCGCTTCCACTCGCTCATCTACCGGGCCGCCCAGAACCGCCTCATCGAGCGGATTCTCGGCGGCCTCTGGGACGATCTCGGGCGATTCGGGGTGACGACCTTCGCCTTTCCCGGACGCAAGAAGGAAGCCCTTGCCGAGCACCGCGCCATCACCGACGCCATCGTCGGCGGCCGCGAGGACGAGGCGGAGCGGCTGGCCCGGGCCCACCTGGTGGCGGGCCGCGAGGTCCGCCTGCGCCTGCTCCATCAGGACGACGCGCGCACGGCGCCGGCCGTTCCCGCGCAGAGGAGACGATGATGCCTGAGATGTCGGGCGGAGAGCTGGTCATCGAGTACGCCATCCGCGAGCAGGTGCCCTATGTGATCGGCCTGAGCGGCCACAGCCTCCTGCCGTTCCTCGAGGCGGTGTACCAGCGCCAGGACCGCATCACGCACATGATGGTCCGCCACGAGCACGTCGCCACATGCCTGGCGGACGGCTACTACCGGGCCTCCGGTCGGCCGCTCCTCGTCTACCTGCACCTCGGCCCGGGACTGGCCAACGGCCTGAACGGCATCGCGACCGCGGCCCTCGATTCCTCGGCCATGGTGATCGTCACCGGCAACACCTGGCAGCGCCACTACGGGCGCAACGCCTCCCAGGAGACCTCTCGGTTCTTCGACGCCGAGCAGGCGAGCCTGCTCCGGCCGCTGGTGAAGCGCTCGTGGGCGGTCCAGCGCATCGAGAGTCTCCCCGAGATCCTGCACAAGGCCTTCAAGACGGCGGTGAGCGGCCGGCCGGGCCCGGTGCACATCGACCTGTCCCTCACGATCCAGGCCGAGCGCGCGGACCTGGAAGTGCCCGACCCGAGCCTGCACAGGGTGCCGGGGCGCCAGCGCGGCGACGCCGAGCAGATCCTCCGGGCGGCGGAGCTGCTCGCCGGCGCCCGCCGTCCGGTCATCGTCTGTGGCAGCGGGGCCAAGATGTCCGGCGCCTCGCCGGAAGTCCTGGCGCTCGCCGAGCACCTGGCGGCCCCGGTGGGCTGCGCCCATCGCGGCAAGGGCGTGATCCCGGAGGACCATCCGCTGGCGCTGGGGCTCGTCGGGGCCGAGGCGCGACTGTACGCCAACACGCTCGTCGCCGAGGCCGACGTGGTCCTGGCCGTCGGCATGCGCTTCACGGAGCCCGACACCAGCTCCTGGCAACCCGGGGCGCCGTTCCAGATCCCGCCGTCACGGCTCATCCACATCGACATCGACCCCGACGAGCTGGCTCGCTACTACCCGACGGAGGTCAGCATCTGGGCCGACGCCAAGGCCGCGGTGGGAGAGATGCTGGCCGCCGTCAAGGCCAGGCGGCCCGCGGCCGTGGCCTTTCGCCAGGATCCCCGCATCCAGGAGCTCGGCCGCGCGCGGGCGGCGTGGCTCCAGAGCCTCGAGGAGGCCCAGGGATCGGATGCCCAGCCGATCCGGGCCGAGCGGCTCATGAAGGAGCTGCGGGAGGCCATCCCGCGCGAGGCCGCCGTCTTCGTGGACACCGGCAAGGTCAAGAACTGGGCCTACCAGCAGTTCCCGGCCTACGGACCCGACACGTTCTACATCGGGATCGGATGGACGGCCATGGGGCACGCGCCGGCGGCCGCGCTCGGCGTCAAGCTCGCCCGGCCGGACCAGCCCGTGGTGGCCTTCGTGGGCGACGGCGGCTTCCAGATGGTGCCGTGGACGCTCTCCACCGCCGTGGACTACGACATCCCGGTGACCACGGTGGTCTTCAACGACATGGCGTACGGGGCCGTGCGGGACATCCAGAAGGCGGAGTACGAGGAGCACTACATCAGCGTCGACGTCGCGATGGAGAAGACCGGGGCCCGCTTCAACCCCGACTTCGCCCAGCTCGCCGAGCTGTACGGCGCCCGCGGGTTCCGCGTGGAGAAGCCCGCCGAGCTGGGGCCGGTCCTGCGCGAGGCCATGGGCTGCGGCCGGCCCAGCGTCGTTGACGTCGTGATCGACCGGGAGGTTCGCTTCCCGGTGGCCAAGCAGCGTGCCTTCCGGCACCTGCCGCGGTACTGATCGGACGCGGATCCAGACCTCAACGAGGAGGGACATCATGGCGCGAGACGTGAGCACCAGGAGGATGGGCCGGCGCGAGTTTCTGGGGACGGGGGCGCGAGCCACCGCGGCCGCGGCGGCGACGGGAGCGTGGTCGCTGGCGCCGCGGAGCGCCCGGGCCGCGGCGGAGATCCCCATCGGCGTGGTGGTCGGGCTGACGGGGGCCGCCGCCGACTACGGGCGGGACGCGCTGCGCGCCTTCCAGCTCGTCGTGGACCGCGTGAACCGGGAAGGAGGGATCAAGGCCCACGGCGGCGCCACGGTCAAGCTGCACGTGGCCGACCACCAGACGGATCTGAGAGTGACCTCGTCCGAGACGGAGCGGCTCATCACGCGGAACAACGTGCTGGGCATCCTCGGCTGGGCGGCCAGCGGGTCGGCGCGGGTGGGAAGCGAGGTCACCGAGCGGTATCAGGTCCCGGCCATCGACACCAGCGTGGACTACAAGCTCACCGAGCGCGGGCTCAAGTACTTCTACCGGGCGGCGGTGCACACCCGGCAGACCTGCGATCTGGGGGTCCAGTTCGTGGCGGACATGGAGAAGGCGACGGGCAAGGCCGTCAAGCGTGTGGCCATCCTCCACGAGGATCTCGCCTATGGCACCGGCGCGGGCGACCTCTACAAGGCCGCCATCGAGCGGCTGGGCCGGTGGCAGCTCGTCGACCGCGTGGCCTACACGGCGGCCAAGCTCACCGAGGCCACCGGGATCGTCAACAAGCTGAAGGCGCAGAACGTGGAGGTTGTCTTCCAGGCCTCGTACCCCGCCGACGGCATCCTCATCCAGCGCGCCATGAAGCAGCTCCGGCTGAACCTCTTCGCCAACGTCCACCCCGCCGGGGCGCCGCCCAATACCCAGTACGTCGCCAACCTCAAGGACGATGCCAACCACGTCTACACGGCGCTCGGGTGGACAGCGAGCATGTTCGAGAAGCTGCCGCCCGGGGCCCGCGCCACGGTGGAGCAGTACCGGAAGGTCCACGGCGTCGATGTCCAGGACCAGGCCGGCTACTCGCTGAGCGCCGCCGCCGCCATGGTGGACGCCCTCGGCCGCGCCCGGAGCCTCGACCGCGCCGCCCTCTGGGAGGCCGTCAAGACCGTGGACATCAGCTTCGGCAAGGACCCCAGCATCATCATCCCCTACGGCGTGAAGTGGGACGAGAAGCACGACAATGCCAAGGCCCAGGCGATCATGACCCAGATCAGCGACCAGAAGCTGGTCGTCGTCTACCCCAAGGACCTGGCCCAGAAGAACCCGGTCTTTCCGGCTCCGAAGTGGGAGGAGCGGGCGTAGCAGGATGCTGAAAAACCCGCAGGTTGCTCAAAAGGGTCCAGATGCGAGGCGGCGCCCGATGGCCGCACGCGAGGCGTACTCTGCGTACGTTGAGCGTGCGGCCGAGGGCGCCAACGAAGCAGATGGGCCTTTTTCAGCAGCCTGCTAGGCCGCACGCGATGGAGCTGACCCCGGCCGTCATCGGGCAGATGCTCGTCACCGGCGTACTCGTCGGTAGCATCTACGGCGCGGTGGCCATGGGGTTCTCGCTCATCTTCGGCGTCGTGCGGATCGTCAATTTCGCCCACGCGGGTGGGGTCGTGTGGGCGATGTACGCCGTCTTCCTGGTCACGAGCGGCGGGGTCCTCGGCCCCTACCTGGCAACCGCCCTCGTCATCCCCGTGTTCTTCGGCCTCGGCTACCTGCTGCAGCGGGCGCTGATGGTGCGGATCGCCGACATGACCGAGGAGATGCACATCGTCTTCACCTTCGGCCTGCTGCTCGTCCTGACCTACCTCGCCCAGTTCGCCTTCGGCCACGACGTCCGGTTCCTGGCCTCGTCCGAGCGCCACCTGGCCTTCGGCGGCATCGTGGTCCAGCGCGAGATCCTCGTGGGCGGCGGGGTCGCGGCCCTGAGCGCGCTGGGCCTGCACGTGGCCCTGGCCCGGACGTGGCTCGGCAAGGCCATCCGGGCGAGCGCCGACAACCGGCGTGGCGCGGTCCTGATCGGCCTCGACGTCCGTGCCCTGCAACGCGTGGCCGTGGCCGTCAGCGTGGCCTCCGCGGCGCTGGCGGGCGGCCTGCTGGCGACCTTCACCACGCTCTACCCCCTCCGCGCCTTCGAGCTGGCGATCCTGGCCTTCCTCATCGTGGTGCTCAGCGGCATCCGGAGCCTGCTCGGCTCGTTCGGAGGGGGGGTGATCGTGGGAGTGCTGGAGGGGGCGGGCACGCTGCTGCTGAGCCCCTCGCTGGCCCAGCTCGGCATCCACGCCCTCATCTTCGCGGCCCTGCTGATCCGCCCCGAAGGGTTGTGGGGACGCAAGGAAGCGGTGTGACGCGGGGCCGTCTTGTCGCCCTGGCCGCGCTGCTGGCGGCCGCCCTGGCGGTGCCCGCGGGGGCCAGCGGCTACACCGTCAACATCCTCACACAGATCTGCCTCTACACGTTTCTGGCCGGCGCCTGGAACGTGATGGCGCTGAGCGGCCTGGTCTCGCTCGGCCACGCGGCCTTCTTCGGTCTGGGCGGCTATGCCGCCGCGTGGCTCTACGTGACCCACGGCGTCACCCCGGCGCTCGGCTGGATCGCGGGAGCCGTGCTCGCCGGGGCCGTGGCGTACGCGGTGTACTGGGTGGCGTTCCGGTGTGGGCTGCGCGGCATCTACTTCAGCGGACTCACCCTGGTGCTCGCCGAGAGCTTCCGCTTCGCCGCGATCAACTCGCCGGCGCTGGGCCGCTCCCAGGGGCTCGAGCTGCTCGGGTTTCACATGCCGTCGGCCGCGGTCTACGCCCTGGCCCTCGGCCTCATGGCCGGCGGGATGCTCCTGACCTGGTGGCTCCTGCGCTCGCCGTTCGGCTATCGGCTCCATGCCGTGCGCGAGAACGAGCTCGCGGCGGAGGCGCTCGGCGTCGACACCTTCCGGTCCAAGCTCAGCGCCACCGTGCTGAGCGCCGCCCTCACCGCGATGGGAGGCACCGCCCACGCCCTGCTGCTCCGCTTCGTGGAGCCGGAGTCGGACTTCGGCCTGAGCGTGTCCCTGAACCTGCTGCTCGGCACCTTCCTCGGCGGCACCGGCACTGTGCTCGGGCCGGCGGTGGGCATCACCGTGCTCTTCGGGCTGCGCGAGGCGATAGCCCTGGTGGGCGAGCAGCTCGCCGTGGGGACCGCGGGGGTCTACGCCTTGCAGCAGGTGGTGTACGGCCTCATCCTCATGCTGGTCGTCCTGCTCCTGCCCGAGGGCCTGGTCCGGGTCGCCGGGTCATGGGTCCGCCGCTGGCGGCCGGCGCGGGCCACGCGCGCGGCCGCCGCACCGCGCACGGTGCAGCCTGGGGCGGCCAGCGGGCCGCGGGCCGCTGACGCCGGAAGCGAGACCGCGCCGCTCCTGCAGGTCGCCGGCCTGACCCGGGCCTTCGAGGGGCTGGTGGCGCTCCGGGACGTGAGCTTCGAGCTGTACCGTGGCGAGATCCTGGGGATCATCGGCCCGAACGGCGCGGGCAAGACCACGCTCTTCAACGTCATCTCCGGCATCCATCCGCCGACGGCCGGGAGCGTGCACTTCAGGGGGCAGAGCCTGGCGGCGCTGACGCCGAGCCAGGTCTGCCGCCGGGGGCTCGCCCGGACCTTCCAGGTGGTACGCCCCTTCGCCTCGCTGTCCGTGCTCGACAACGTGATCATCGGGGCCCTGGTCCGCGCGCGCGACCTCCGGCGGGCGCGGGAGCGCAGCGAGGAGGTGCTCGACTTCGTGGGGCTCGCGGCCCGGCGTGACGCGACGGCGGGGGCCCTGACGATCCAGGACCGCAAGCTCCTGGAGTTCGCGCGGGCGCTGGCCACGGACCCCGAGGTGATCCTGCTCGACGAGGTCATGGCCGGATTGAACCCTGCGGAGCAGGAGCGCGTGGCGGCGACGATCCGGCGGATCCGGGACCGCGGAATCACGCTGCTCCTGATCGAGCACGTGATGCGCGCGGTGATGGGGCTGTCGGACCGGGTGCTCGTCCTCGACCACGGCGTGCTCATCGCCGAGGGCAAGCCGGAGGCGATCGTGCGCGACCCCGAGGTG
>JACOVB010000081.1 GCA_016177555.1 Candidatus Rokuibacteriota bacterium | reverse complement strand
GCGGCGGACGCCCGGCCCTACACCGGGGCCCTCGGCCTCGAGAACCCCATCTCGCGCGGCGTCGCCACCGCGGTGCTGGACCAGATGGCGGAGGGGTGGGGATCCATGACCGTGAAGCCAGACCAGCACGCGCTCGGCAGGGGCACGTGGCGGGACGGCGTGTGGCGCGTCGTGATCACGCGCCCGATGGTGTCGGACGACGTCAATGCACCGCGGCTCCTGCCCGGGGACCGCACGGTAGCGGGCTTCGCGGTCTGGGAGGGCGGCAATCGCGAGGTCGGCGCGCGCAAGGCGTGGGCTCCGTGGGTCCCCCTTGTCATCGGCCGCTAGCCATGACGGACAGCGCGACCGACGCCGTCGAGCACGACGTGGAAACAGCGCTGGCCCGGGCGGTCGTGTACCGGCTGCTGGGTGGCGCCTTCGGCTACCCTTCGCCGGTGGGGCTCGGGGAGCTTGAGCGCCTGGCCGTGGCAGCCGCCGGTGGGCCGCTCGGCGTGTCCCCGCTGCGCGAGCTGCTGCTGGGCCTCGTCGAGGCGACGCATCAGGCAAACGCGGGAGATCTCGCGCATGAGTACGTGTTCCTCTTCGACCGTCAGGTGCGCTGCGCCCCGTACGAGGGCGCCTATGGCGAGGCGCAGCAGATGGCCGGCAAGGCGCCGCAGCTCGCGGACGTGGCGGGCTTCTACGCGGCCTTCGGCCTCGAGCCCGCAGCGGCCCGGCCGGATGCCGAGGACCACATCGCCGCCGAGCTGGAGTTCATGAGCGCGCTGGCGCTGAAGGAGTCGTACCTGCTGGCCGAGGGCGATGAGGAGGGGCTCGATGTGACCCGGCAGGCCCAGGTGAGATTCCTCGGCGATCACCTCGGGCGGTGGGTGGAGGCACTGGCGAACGGCCTCAAGGCGGCGACTGCGCTCCCGTACTACTCGGCCGTGGGCGACTTGCTGACGGAGTGGGTCCGGGCGGATGTCTCGCGGCTCGGCGCCACGCCCGTGCGCACCGAGCGCCCCGTGGGGCAGGATCCGCTCCAGGACGACGCCTTCACGTGTCCCATGGCGGCCCCGGAGACGGTCGTCGAGGAGGATCCGTCGGCCGGGTGAGCCTTCCGGACCTCGGATGCGTGTGTTAACGTGCCAGCGCCCCGGCTCTCCGGGGCGCTCGGTCTTTCTCGCGGGTCTAGCCGCGCCTCGAGGCCGCTACGGGCCTGGCGGGGCAGATCTTGTGCAACCAGACGGAGCCGAGCTTGATGTGATTGCCGTTTTTCCGGATGCGCAGCTTGCACTTCGGGCACGTGCCCATGCGTGTCTCCTTGGATGACGATCTCGCAGACGGTCTCCGCTGCGAGGTCGGATTATACACCACCGGAGGAGGAGTCGTGACCAGGGACTGCGTCTTCTGCCGCATCGTCGCGCGCGAAAGCCCCGCCGACATCGAGTACGAGGACGACGAGATCCTGGTGTTCAAGGACCTGTACCCGAAGGCGCCCATCCACCTGCTCGTCATCCCGAAGCGGCACATCGAGTCCATCGCCACCCTGGCCCCCGAGGACACGCCGCTCATGGGCCGCTGCGTGCAGATCGCGAAGCTCCTCGGGGAGCGGACCGGGTATGCGGGGCGCGGCTACCGCCTGGCGTGCCACTGCGGCCCCGAGGGCGGGCAGGTGGTCTATCACGTGCACTTCCACTTCACCGCGGGGCGGCGGGGATGATCCGCGTTCGCGCGCTGCAGAAGGTGTATCCAGGCGGCACCGTGGCTCTCCGTCACATCGATCTGGAGATCGCCGCAGGGGAGTTCGTGGCGCTGATCGGACCCAGTGGCGCCGGCAAGTCGAGTTTCCTGCGCTGCCTGAACGGCCTCATCGCGCCCACGGCAGGCGAGGTCGAGATGGACGGGGAGCCCGTCACGGGGGCCACGGGCGAGCGCCTGCGTCGGATCCGGGCGCGTATCGGCTTCGTCTTCCAGCAGTTCCACCTGCTGCGCCGGCTCACCGTGCTGGAGAACGCGCTGATCGGCCGGCTGGGGCATGTGCCGCAGGGTCGCTCACTCGTCGGGTGGTTCCCGGTGGCAGACATCGCGCGAGCGAAGGCCACGCTCCAGCGCGTGGGGCTCGGCGGGCTCTGGGACCGCCGCGTGGACACGCTGTCGGGCGGGCAGCAGCAGCGCGTGGCCATCGCGCGCGCGCTGCTCCAGGAGCCCCGCGTGCTCCTCGCCGACGAGCCCATGGCGAGCCTCGATCCGGCGCTCGCGAACACGGTGATGCAGCTCCTGCGGAGGATCAACGAGGAGGACGGCATCACCGTCGTGACATCACTCCACGTGCTGGAGCTGGCGAGGGCGTACGGCCGGCGGGTGATCGGACTGCGCGATGGCCGCGTGGTGTACGACGGTCCGCCGGACCAGCTGAGCAACGCCGTCGCCGCGCAGATCTTTTCCGGGGCGCAGCCGTGACCCGGACGGCGCGCTGGGCCGGCTGGGTCGCGATCCTCGCCCTGTTCCTCTGGTCCGCCTCCGCCACCGAGCTCTCGCTCCTGCGCATGGTGGAGGGCGTGCCTTTCATGCTCGACTTCCTCCGGCGCATGGTGCCGCCGGATGTCTCGGTGATGGGCAATGCGGTCACAGGGGCCGTCCAGACGCTGCAGATCGCCGTGGTGGGGACCGGCGTCTCGGCGCTGCTGGCGTTGCCCCTGGGCTTCGCGGCAGCCCGGAACGTGGCGCCTTCCTGGTTGTTCTACGGTGCCCGGTCGGTGCTCAACGTCTTTCGCGCCGTGGACACGCTCGTCTACGCGCTCTTTTTCGTGGCGGCAGTGGGGCTCGGTCCGTTCCCCGGCGTCCTCGCCGTCGTGGCATACACGACCACGGTCCTCGCGAAGCTGTACTCCGAGGCCATCGAGGCCATCGACCCGGGACCTGTCGAGGCGGTGGCGGCGACGGGGGCGACGGCGCTGCAGGTGCTCCGGTGGGGCGTGCTGCCGCAGCTCGTGCCGCAGTTCCTGTCGTTCACGCTTTACCGCTTCGAGACGAATATCCGGGCGGCGGCGATCCTGGGCTTCGTGGGAGCCGGAGGCATCGGTTTCTACATCCAGACCTACCTGCGGATGCTCAATTACCCGGCCGCGTCCGCCGTCCTGCTGGTACTCGTGATGCTGGTGATGCTCGTGGACTTCGCGTCGTCCCGTATTCGCGCACGCCTTGTGTAGCAG
>JACOVB010000080.1 GCA_016177555.1 Candidatus Rokuibacteriota bacterium | reverse complement strand
GATCCGGGCCACCGCATCCGGCAGCGACGGGGCATCCGCGATCAGCTCGCCGATCCGCTCCTTGAGGAGCTGGGTATAGAGAAGCTGCTTGGCGTACTTCCACTCGTAGAGCGCCTTGCCCTCGTCGAGCCCCTCGTAGCACTGGAGACGGATCAGGCGGCGCGCGGTGATCTCGGCCAGGGTCTTGGCGAGCTCGGTCTTGCCGACGCCGGCCGGCCCCTCGATGAGCACGGGCCGGCCCATGCGCTCGGCCAGATAGATGACGGTGCAGATGCGGCGGTTGGCGATGTAGCGCGCGTCCTTGAAGTGCTGCTGGACGTCCTCGACCGATTGAAACATGGCGGCTCCTGTGAGTGAATTGTCGTTCAGTCTAACATCAAGGAATGCGACATGGAACCGCGATGAAGGAGTTCTTTCTCTACTCGCACCAGTCCATCAGGCGCCGGGTGGCGCGAGCCCGGATGCTCCTGGGATCGCCGGGCTGACACTGTTCCCCCGCGGCCGTTTCCTCGCCGACGGTCGGCGGGTGCCGGGGCGCCGGACTGACTTGTGGAACGGGCCTTTCCGGCGCATGGCCTGTGGCACCGGACTTGCTCCCCTCCCTCTACCATGGGGACAGCGCCGATGCCGCTGACGGCTGAAGGAGTCACGACGACAGCGGGGCGGGCCGGGAGGCGCCTCCCGACTCTCATCCGGCACCTGCGTGTCCTGCGCGCCGTCGGCGAGGCCGTGAACTCCACGCTGGATCTGGAACAGGTGATCGAGCGGTCACTGGAGGCCCTGACGCGGGTGACGGGCCACGAGATCTCGAGTCTGCACCTCATCTCCTCCGACGGCGCGCGACTCCTGCTGCGCGGCGATCGGGGACTCTCCGAGCGCCTCCGTGCGATCAACGGGGTCCTGCCCATGGGGACGGGCCTCATCGGCGGCGTGGCGGCCTCGGGCCTCCCGCGGCGGGTGCAGGACGTCGCCAGGGTGAAGGACCTCCTGCCGGCGGCCCGGGACGTGGTGGCCGCCGACGGGATCCGTGGCTTCGTCTGCGTGCCGATCCGGGCCCGCCAGCGCGTCCTGGGGACGCTGTCGCTCGGCCGCCAGGTTCCGAGCCGCTTCACCAGCGCCGAGCTCCACCTGCTCGAGTGCGTGGCCGATCAGATCGGGCTGGCGCTGGACAACGCCCGTCTCCACTCGGAGGCGCGCCGCCACGTCGAGGAGCTGGAGCGGGGGCGCACCGCCACGGTACGGGCCGAGCGGCTTTCGGCCGTGGACGGCCTCGCGGCGGGAGTGGCGCACGAGATCAACAACCCGCTCACGATCATCCTCGGCCAGGTGCACGTGCTGCTCCAGGGGGAGACGCCAGCCGATCTCCCGCACGGACTCTTGATGATCGACACCGCGGCCAAGCGCGCGGCCAAGATCGTGAAGGACTTGCGCCAGTTCGCCGAGCCCAACCCGGCCCACCGCGCGCCGTGCTCCGTCCCCACGGAGATCCGGAGCGTGCTCGCGCAGGAGGGACCCCGACTCGAAACCGCGCACATCGCGACCCGGCTCGACCTCGAGGAGGTGCGCATCATCTGGGGCGACGCCTCGCAGCTCCGACAGGTCCTGACGCATCTGGTGGACAATGCCCGCCACGCCATGGCGGCCGCCCACGGAGGGGGGACGCTCCGGTTGCGCCTCATGCCCCTGCCCGGCGGGGTGAGGATCGAGGTGGCCGACGACGGGCCCGGCATCGCTCGGGAGCACCTGCCCCGTATCTTCAATCCCTTCTTCACGACCAAGGGCCCTGACCAGGGGCGAGGGCTCGGGCTCAGCGTCGCCTACGGCATCATCAAGGAGCACGGCGGCCAGCTCTGGGCCGAGAACGTCGCGGAAGGCGGCGCGCTCTTCGTCGTCGAGCTCCCCGTGAGCCTCAGGCGTACGGAACGGAGCCCCGGAGGCTGACGCCAGGCCGGACGCCGTGCCGGCCCGCGCGGGCCAGGCATGGTACCCTGCCTGGCATGCGGCGGCCGCGGCTCCTCGCCTGCCTCCTCCTGCTCATGGCGCTCGGGGGATGCGCCATGTCCCCGCGCTCCACGGAGACACCGCACACCCGCTGCCTCAGCGAGCGTGACCCCGGTCCAAGCCGCCCGCTCGTCTTCCTCTTCTGCATCGAGTCGCCGTAGCCGGGTCCGGGTCCCTGTGATAGGCTCGGTCCTGTTTCCGGCACCAGACACCCAACCCTCGCGGAGGTCCTCATGAGCGCAGTGAAAGACGCGATCGTCCAGGCGGTGGACAGCCTGGGGAACGAGCTTGAAGCCCTCTCACGGCAGATCCACGACCACCCCGAGCTCGGCTACCAGGAGATGCAGGCCTGCGCCTGGCTCAGCGAGTTCCTTGCCTCCAAGGGGTTGAAGGTCGAGACGGGCGTGGGCGGGGTCGAGACCGCCTTCCGCGCGACCATCGAGGGAGGCGACGGGCCCACCATCGCCATCCTCTGCGAGTACGACGCGCTGCCCGGCATCGGGCATGCCTGCGGCCACAATGTCATCGCCACGTCGGGCGCGGGCGCGGGCGCCGCGCTGGCCGCCGTGAAGGGCAAGCTCCCGAAGGGACGCATCCAGGTGATCGGCACGCCGGCCGAGGAGGGCGGCGCCGGAAAGGTCCGGCTCATCAAGGCGGGGGTCTTCAAGGACGTGGACTGCGCCATGATGATCCACGGCTTCGACCGCACGCTGCTCCACTCGGATCTCCTCGGGATCGTCCGCGCGACCTTCGAGTACACGGGCCGGGCCTCGCATGCCTCCGCCGACCCGTGGGCGGGGATCAACGCGCTGGACGCCTGCATCCAGACCTTCAACGCCGTCAGCATGCTGCGCCAGCAAGTGCGCCCGGACTGCCGGATCCACGGCATCATCACCAACGGCGGCGCGGCGGCCAACATCATCCCGGAGTACGCCGCCGCCACCTTCTACGTGCGCGCGCCGCGCATCGACACGATGTGGGACCTCTACGCACGCGTGGTGACATGCGCCGAGGGCGCGGCCAAGGCCGCCGGGGCCGGTCTCAAGGTGACCCGGCACGACGACGCGATCTACGAGCCCATGAAGCGCAATCAGACACTGCTGGATCTCTTCGCCGCCAACATGGCGGTGGTGGGGCTCACCGAGGGGGAGCCGATTCCCGACCGGCTGGGCTCCTCGGATATCGGAAACGTGAGCCAGGTCATCCCGGCCATCCAGCCGATGATCGGCATCGCGCCCACGGGCACGGCCATCCACACGCGCGACTTCGCCGCCGCCGCCGTCACGCCGCTGGCCCGCGCCGGCATGCTGGCCGCCGCCAAGACCATGGCCATGACCGCGCTCGACCTGCTGGCCGACCCCACCAGGGTCCAGGCGGCCAAGGAGGAGTTCGCTCGGCGGTGATCTTCCACGACTACTACGCCGACATCGCCCGGGACGACGTCGATCGCTTCGTGCAGTCGCAGGAGATGGGGCGCCTCGTCACCATGGGCGAGGACGGCACGCCCCATCTCGGGCTCTACAACTTCGTGTACGATGGGATCTCCTTGGAGCTCCACCTGGTGCGGGCCGACGAGCAGGTCGCGGACCTCAAGGCGCGGCCGCGCTGCCTCTTCGAGGTGGACGAGATCCTGGCCGTGATCCCGTCCCACTGGGTGCACCCGGAATACGCCGGATCCGCCACGGCCTATCACCGCACGGCGATCTTCGAGTGCGGGGGCGCCGTGGCCGAGGACCCCGCGGAGGTGCTGGCGCAGCAGGTGCGCCTCCTCGCCAAGCATCAGCCCGAGGGCGGCTACCGGCCGCTGGGCGTGGAGGACCCGCTCTATCGCGGCGCCCTCGGCCAGCTGGCCGCGGTGCGGCTCCAGGTGACGGCCGTCCGGGCCAAGTTCAAGCTCGCCCAGAACCGGCCCGTGGAGGCGCGGCGGAAGATCATCGCCCTGCTCAGGCAGCGCGGGCGGCCCGGCGACGGGCGCGCGGCCGACGCCCTCGAGTGGACCATCGACCGTCAACCATCCTGACCCGAGACCCGACGACGGGGCCCCCCGGCCGGCGGACAGACGCGAGGAGAGAGGCATGGCAGCGACGAACGACACCCTGGATGCGGCCAAGAGCAAGATCGCCGAGGCGGTGGAGCGGCTGGCCGACGACCTCGAGCGGCTGAGCCATCGCATCCACGAGAACCCCGAGCTCTGCTTCAAGGAGGAGAAGGCGGCCGCCTGGCTCACCGCGTTCCTCGAGGCGCAAGGGGCCCAGGTGCAGCGCGGGGTAGGCGGGCTGCCCACGGCCTTCCGGGCGACCATCGGTGGCCAGGGACCCGGCCCCACCATCGCCATCATGGCCGAGTACGACGCGCTGCCTAATATCGGGCATGCCTGCGGCCACAACGTCATCGCCACCTCGGGCGTGGGCGCCGGTGCCGCGCTCGCCGCCGCGCTCCGGCCGCTCCCCTTCCCGGGCCGCATCCAGGTCATCGGCACCCCGGCCGAGGAGGGCGGGGCGGGCAAGGTGCGCCTCATGGAGGCCGGCGTTTTCAAGGACGTGGACGCCGCCATGATGATCCACGGCCGCCCGGGAACGCAGATCTGGCGGCCGAGTCTCGGCATCATCAAGGTCAGTTGCGAGTTCTTCGGGCGGGCGGCCCACGCCTCGTCCTGGCCCTGGCGCGGCGTCAACGCGCTCAACGCCATGATCCAGCTCTTCGTCTCGCTGGACATGATGCGCCAGCAGGTGCGCCCCGAGGCCCGCATCCACGGCGTCATCACCAAGGGCGGCGATCAGGCCAACATCATCCCCGAGCACACGGCGGCCGAGTTCTACCTGCGCGCGCCGACCCGCGACTACTGCAAGGAACTGCTTCGCCGTTTCGAGGGCTGCGCCCAGGGCGCCGCCACCGCCACCGGATGCACGGTCACGGTCACGCCCGACCCGATCATCCACGACCCGCTCAAGCCGAACGTCACCATGGCGACTCTCTTCGGCCAGAACCTCGAGCGCATCGATTTCCCCGTGGACCCCGACGACGGCCAGGCCGGCTACGGCTCCACCGACTGCGGCAACGTGAGCCAGGCGCTGCCGACCATCCACCCCTACATCCGCATCTCGCCGGACGGCATCCCCGGCCACTCGCGCGAGTTCGCCGAGTGGGCGAAGTCCCCGCTGGCCCGCAAGGGGATGGTGGCGGCCGCCAAGACGCTGGCCATGACGGCGCTGGACCTGCTGGCGGATCCCGAGGCGCTCCGGAAGGCCAAGGAGGAGTTCGCGAAGGCCCAGGGGTAGCAGGCCCAGGACGGCAGCAACCCGGCCAGCGGCTGCTCAGAGCAGGACGAAGAGATCGCTCCCCTTCAGGGCCCCGTCGAACGTGGCGGTCGACTCGCAGCCAGCCCGCCGGTTGCGCCACCCCATGAGGTAATCAGCGTAGTCCCCGGGCCCCCGCCGATAGTCCTCCAGCGCCCGGCGGACCAGGTCCTTGTCCTC
>JACOVB010000079.1 GCA_016177555.1 Candidatus Rokuibacteriota bacterium | reverse complement strand
TGCCGGGATAGCCGCGGGAGACGTCGCTCCCGTCGCCCCAGCCTGCCTCGGGGTTGTGACAGGAGGCGCAGGAGGTCGAGGCGTCGCCCGACAGCCGCGGGTCGAAGAAGAGGAGCCGCCCCAGCTCGACCTTCGCTGGCGACATCGGATTGTCGCGCGGCACCGCCACGGGAGGCAGGGGACCGAGGGCCAGAGGCTTCTGAGACTGAGCCGAGACGGCGCCGGCGAGGAGCCCGGCCCCGAGCAGGAGCGCGGCCCCCGCGCCGATGAGGTTCGCTCCGGGTACGCGTCGCATGGGTCGGGCCTCCTCAGTTCTTGCCCAGCGTCCGGAGCTTGTACTCCGGCGGGGTCGGGCGCTCAACGACGATGGGATCGCCGGTCAGGCTCTTGAGGAATTCCACCAGGGCTCGCTTGTCCCCGTCGCCGAGCCCCAGCGGGCGGAGCAGCGGGCTCTTGTTCGGGTGGGCCCCGCCGCCGCGGTTGTAGAAGTCCATCACGTCGTCGAGCGTGGCCAGCGACCCGTTGTGCATGTACGGCGCGGTCAGCGCCACCTCGCGCAGCGACGGGGTCCTGAACTTGCCGCGATCTCCGGGCTCCTTCGTGACCCCGTAGAGGCCCACGTCCTCCCTCAGGTTGTCGTAATTGGGAACGCCGAGCGTCTTCATGAACCGCCGGAAGGTGATGTGGCGCAGCGGCTGGGCGTAGACGGCCGCGTTCTCCGGAACGCCGAGGGCATGGAACCTCTGGTCCGAGAGCAGGGCGCCGTCGTGGCACTGGATGCAGCCGGCCTTGCCCTGGAAGAGTCCCAACCCCTCCGCCGCGGCCGGGCTCAACGCCCCCGCCCCCCCCTTCAGGTGGCGGTCCAGCGCCGCGTTGCGCGAGGCAATGGTCTGGATGAAGGCCGTGATGGCGTTGAGGATGCGCCCGTAGGTCGGCTCTCCTCCCATGGCCTTCGTGAACGTCTCCTCGTACTCGGGCATCTGCCGCATGCGCTCGATGAGGAGGCGGCCGTCGGCCTGCATGAAGTGGGCTTCCGTGAGATGGTCGCGGACGAGGGTCGGCAGGTCCCGCCCGTCCATCCTGCCATCCCAGTAACCCCGCCGATAATAGGCGGCGTTGAGGATGGTCTGGCTGTTGCGGAAGTACTCGCTGCCGGGGTAGCCCGTGGACAGCGGCTTCCCATCGCCCCACCCCTTCTTCGGGTCGTGGCAGGTCGCGCAGGAGATGGCGGCGTCCCCGGAGAGCTTGGTCTCGAAGAAGAGCCAGCGGCCCAGCTCCGCCTGGTCGGGATTCGGGGCCTTCAGCGCGGGCAGCGGGGCCAGCGGCTCGGCCAGCGCGGCGCCGGCTGCCAGAACAAGGACGGCCGCAGCGAGAACTCCGCCGAGTGCGAGGAGCCTGTTCATGGCCTGTCTCCTGTGACCCGGGCCGGGCACCCGGGCTGTCGCCCGCCCGATCCCGGGGCGGCGGTCCAGATCGAGAGGAAGATGGACGGTCCGGCAGCCGACACCCAGAAGGCGATGAGTCACTTGGCCACGAGGTCAAAGGTGATCTCCGCCTTGCCCTTGGCGGGGACGGTGACCTCGCCCTCCTTGATGCCGAGCACCGGGTGCAGGGCCCGGACCTTGTACTTGCCGGGCGGCACGTCGGCGATGGCGAAGGTGCCGTCCGCCCCGGTCACCGCCACGTAGGGCGACGGCGCGGCGAACATCCACGCGTGCATGAAGTCGTGGGCGTCGCACTCGATCTTGACCCACTCCCCCCGGCGGACGCTGACGGCCTTGGTGAGCGTCTGCCCCTGGTTGGGCTGGCCGAAGTTGAAGAGAGTGCGGCGGGTTGTGCCGATGATCTCGTAGCTGTGGATATTGTGGAGCACCGGGTCGCTGTTGAGGATGTCGAGGTCGCCTCCCTTGGGGACCACCATCATCGGCGGGATGAAGCGGCAGCCTTTCTGGTCGAGAAGCGGCTTCTTCCCCGCCGCCGCCCAGGCCTTGCCCTTCTCGATCCCGTCGATGATGACGACGGCGTTCTCGAGGGCCCCGTTCTTGACGGCCACCTCGACGATCTCCCGCACGCCGTCGCCGCAGACGTCGTTGTTCTTGGTGATGAGCATCTTCTTCGACACCGGCGCCCCCTTGAACAGCGCCTTCCCCGCGACGCTCCCGCCATCGGCCACCGGCGCCACGTCGTACGCGAGGGCCACCGCGGGAGCGAGCCAGATAACAGCCACGACGAACGCAGAGAGCTTCTTCACGCCTCCGTTCTCCTTCCCTCGCCGAGCCGCCGGCCGGCGACCGTCTCGATCGCCCGGGTGAGCGCCCCGGAATCGATCTCCTTGAGGAGCAGCGCTCGCGCGCCCGCGCGCATGAGATCGCTCCGCGCCCGCTCGGTCAGATACGCGGTCAGCACCACGATCCCGGCCTCCGGCGCAGCCTGCGCGATTCGACCCAGGAACGCCGCGGCATCCGGCGCCATCCGCGGCACGTCTGCCACGACCACGTCGGGGCGCCGCTCACCGACCACTCGCACGGCCTCTGCCTCGTCGCGCCCCTCGGCCACCACCGAGATCCCCGGCACCTGCATGAGCCGCCGGGCCAGCCCCGCGCGGGTCCCGGGGGTCCCATCGACGATGACAACCGTGACGGGGCGCTCCACGGCGGCAGCATCGCGCGCGGAGAGGGATGCCGAGAAGTGCCGGGTGGGGTCCGGGGGACAGTTTTTCGGCCCTGGCGGATCAGGGCCGAATGGCCCTGGCGCCGCACTCGTTCGGCCGGGCCGGGGCTCAGGCCGGGGGAGCGTGGCGCCGGGCGAAGAAGGCGGCAGCCTCGGAGCGGCGCGAGAGGTGGAGCTTGTCGAAGATGTGGGACAGGTAGTTCTTCACCGTCTTGTCGCTCAAGCCCAGCGCTGCGGCGATCTCCTTGTTGGTCTTGCCCTCGGCCACGAGGGCCAGCACCTTCCGCTCCTGGGCGGAGAGCTGCGTCACGTCGTCGGGCTGGCCCCCCGAGGCCAGTCGCTGGACCTTCTCGAGCACCTTCTGGGTCACGGCCGGATCGAGC
>JACOVB010000128.1 GCA_016177555.1 Candidatus Rokuibacteriota bacterium | reverse complement strand
GCCGTGAAGGGGTCCATCTGCGCCGTGGACGCATCGGGGACGACCAGCATGTCCGACTCGTCGATCGTCTGGAAGCCGCGGATCGAGGAGCCGTCGAAGCCCAGCCCGTCCTCGAAGATCCCCTCGCTCAGCTCGGAGATGGGGATCGAGAAGTGCTGCCACAGACCGGGGAGATCGATGAACCGCAGGTCAACGATCCGGGCTCCCTTCTCCTTGGCCATCTTCAACACGTCCTTCGGGGTCATTCCTCTGCCTCCTCAATGAGAGTTGCGTGGGAACAGGAACTCCAGGGCCGGCGGCCGCATCGCCTCGCCCCAACACTAGAAGCTCCGTCTCGTGCCGTCAAGCCGGCCCATCTACTGGGGGGCCCAGAAATGGCCCCCGCACTCCCCCAGGCGGGCAACCCTAGTGATCGATGCGCGCCTTGGCCTCGGCGGATCGCATCGCCTGCTCGAAGGCGCCGCCACCCGTCATCGAGTACTCGCCGTAGCTGCCGCCGAGCGCGTAGGCGGTTTCCGAGTGCTGCGAGAGGTCGAGCCCGGCCATCTCCTCCTCCTCGCTGACCCGCAGGCCCATGACCGCGTCGAGCACCTTGAGGATCACCGTGGTCATGACGAAGCCCAGCACGACCGTCACCAGGATGGCCAGCACCTGCACGCCGAGCTGGCTGGGGTTGCCGTAGAGGAGCCCGTCGCCCCCCGCATCGTTCACGGTCTTGGTCGCGAACAGGCCCGTGGCGATGGCGCCCCAGGTCCCGCCCACCCCGTGGACGCCGACCACGTCGAGGGAGTCGTCGTAGCCGAGCCGGCCCTTCAGGTTGCACGCGGTGTAGCAGAGAACGCCGGCCACGCCGCCGATGACGATGGACGCCATTGGCGTGACGAACCCGGCCGCCGGCGTGACGGCCACGAGGCCGGCCACGGCACCGGAGGCAGCGCCGAGCACGGTCGGCTTGCCACGCTGGCTCCACTCCGTGAATATCCAGCCGAGCGCTGCTGCCGCCGCCGCCGTGTTGGTCGTGGTGAAGGCGTGGGCGGCGAGGCCGTTGGCGCCGAGCGCGCTCCCCGCGTTGAAGCCGAACCAGCCGAACCACAGGAGCCCCGCGCCCATCACCGTCATGGGCAGGTTGTGCGGGGGCATGGGCTGATGCCCGTACCCCTTGCGCTTGCCGATGACGAGGGCCGCCGCCAGAGCGGAGACGCCGGACGAGATGTGCACGACGGTGCCGCCCGCGAAGTCCAGCGCCCCCAGGGTGCGCAGCCACCCGCCCACGCCCCAGACCCAGTGGGCGAGCGGGTCGTACACCAAGGTGGCCCATGCCAGAACGAAGATGATGAAGGTGGAGAAGCGCTTCCGCTCGGCGAACGCGCCGGTGATGAGGGCCGGCGTGATGATCGCGAACATCATCTGGAAGAGCATGAAGGCCTGGTGCGGGATCGTGGCGGCGTAGTCCGCGTTGGGCGTGGGCCCCACCCCGCGAAGCCCGATCCACTCGAGCCCGCCGATGATGCCTCCCTTGTCCGGGCCGAAGGCCAGACTGTAGCCCCAGAGGACCCACTGGATCGAGATGAGCGCCACGATGATGAAGCTGTGCATGAGGGTGCCGAGGGCGTTCTTCTGGCGCACCATGCCGCCGTAGAACAGCGCGAGCCCCGGGGCCGTCATGAGGAGCACCAGCGCGGAGGCGGTGAGCACCCAGGCCGTGTCGCCCGTGTCGATCTTCGGCGGCGCGGGGGCGGCCGGAGCCCCGGCCGGGGCAGATGCCTCGCTCTTCGGCGCCTCTGCCGCCGGTGCTGCCGGCTGAGTCGGGTACTGGGCGGCCGCTTCTCCCCCCAGGAGAGAGCACACCGCCAGCACCAGCCCCATCACCACCGCTCGATTCGCCTTGGCCACCGTCACTCCTCCTAAGATCGCGGAGTCCCCTGCGGAGCTCTTCCGCGCCCTGCTAGAGCGCACTCTCATCCCGCTCGCCCGTCCGGATCCGGACTGCAGTGTCCACCGGCGCGATGAAGATCTTCCCGTCGCCGATGTTGCCGGTCTTCGCCGCCCCGGCCAGGACCCCGGCGACCTTGTCCACCAGGTGGTCGGGCACCACGACCTCGACCTTGATCTTGGGGAGGAAGTCCACCGTGTACTCGCCACCTCGATAGAGCTCCGTATGCCCCTTCTGCCGGCCGAATCCGCGGACCTCGGACACGGTCATGCCGATGACGCCGATGCCCATCAGGGCTTCCTTGACGTCGTCGAGCTTGAAGGGTTTGATAATCGCCTCGATCTTTTTCATGGAGTCCTCCCTCGGCGGCATCAATGCACCCGGCGTGCCGCCACGCGGAGTGGCCCCCGAGTAGAGAAATCAGCGGGTTGAACAGATGGGTGGAGAGGTCGGACCAGGCCGCCTGCTCACGAACTGGGCAGGCTCAGCCGGAGTGCCTACAAGCTAGGCATCCTCCGGCATTCGGGCGTGCTGCCGAGCGGGATCAGTCGAGCCACTGGGGTTCGTCGGCCCTGTGCCCGGCAACGGGTGGCCTCGGGGGCCCCCAGGGACTCCCTAGCGCTTCCCTTATGGCGGTCCGGAGATCCCTGAGGTCGGCGCACTTCTGAGCGATCCGGATGCCGAGGAAGCGGCCGGGAGCATCCTCCGGGAGCATGCCGGAGCAGACGATGACGGGCGTCCGGCTGCCCTGGCGGTCCAGGGCGCGCAGGAAGTCCACTCCGTTCATCCGGGGCAGATTGAGGTCGAGAAGGATGATGTCGGGCTTCACCGAGTCGAGCATGGAGAGCGCCTGCTGTCCGTCCGCGGCCTCGAAGAGCTGGAACTGCTGCCCGAGCTCCATGTGGTACAAAGCCCGCCAGGCTGGATCGTCCTCGACGATGAGCATGGTCGTCATGGGCCCCACCTCCCCGGTCAACCAGGTTGCAAGGCTGGTGCCGCGGTCCCGGAGCAGACATGTCGGCCACTTGGCGAACGCGGGGGCCGCGGGGGCGTCCCGCGGTGGACGGGCCGCGGTGACAGCTGCTCGCCGGGGAGACAGCCGTCCCGGGCGACAGCGGGCGGCCGGATCGAGAGGGGGTCGGGCCGGAGACTACGAGCGGCGCTGCGGGATGCCGTGGCGGCGCATCTTGGAGTACAGCGTCGGGCGGCGGAGTCCCAGGAGCGCTGCCGCCGCCTGCTTGTTCCAGCCGGTAGACTCCAGCGCCCGGATGATGGACACGCGCTCGATCTCCTCCAGCGAGCCCGCCGCCGGCGCCCCGCCGGTCGGGGGCCCCGCCTGGGCGCGGAGCCCCTCAGGCAGGTCCGAGACCGCGATCTCCTTGCCGCGCGCCACGAGCACCGCGCGCTCGATGGCATGCTCCAGCTCGCGCACGTTGCCGGGCCACGGGTAGGCGAGCAGGCGCCGGTAGGCCTCGGGATCGATCCCGTCCACCTGGCGGCCGTGCCTGGTCCTGAACCGCTCGAGGAAGGCCTTGGCCAGCACCGGGATGTCGCCGGTCCGGTCGCGCAGCGACGGCAGGGCTACGGTCACCGTGTTGATGCGGAAGTACAGGTCCTGCCTGAGGCGCCCGTCACGGACGGCGGCCTCGGGCTCTCGGTTGGTCGAGCAGAGCAAGCGGAAGTCCACCGGCACGGTGCGTGAGCCGCCCAGCCGCCGCACCTGGCGGTCCTCGAGCACGCGCAGAAGCTTGGCCTGCAGGTCCAGCGGCATCTCCGTGATCTCGTCCAGGAGCACCGTCCCGCGGTGCGCCTCCTCGAGGAGCCCCGGCTTGTCCGTCGCGGCGCCGGTGAACGCCCCCTTCACGTGGCCGAACAGCTCCGACTCGATCAGGTCCTTGGGGAGCGCGGCGCAGTTGATCTTCACCAGCGGCCCGCCCGCGCGCAGGCTCTTGGCGTGGAGCGCGTTGGCCACGAGCTCCTTGCCCGTGCCGCTCTCACCGAGGATCAGGACAGCCGCGTCCGAGGCCGCCACCGACTCCAGGAGCTCGAACATGCGCTTCATGGTGGGCGCGCTGCCCAGGATCTCCCCGAACCCCGATTGCTCGGCGAGCTGCCGCTTGAGGTCCGAGGTCTCGGCGAGCAGTCGCCGCCGCTCCAGGGCCTTGGCCACGAGCGGGAGCATCTCGGCCGAATCGAACGGCTTGGCGACGAAGTAGAAGGCGCCCTGCTTCGTGGCCTCCACGGCCTTCTGGATCGAGGAGTGGCCGGTCATGATGATGACCTCGAGCGCGGGGTCCTTGCTCTTGAGGAGCTGGAGCAGCCCGAGCCCGTCGCCATCGGGCAGGACGAGGTCCACGACGGCGAGCGAGAACTCGTGCTGCGCCATCTGGACCATGGCGCTCGCGCTGTCGCCGGCGACGGCGACAGCGTAGCCCTCGCTCTCGAGGACGATCCGGAGCCAGTCGGCGATCGCGGCCTCGTCGTCCACCAGGAGGATGCGGGATTTCATGCCGCCCTCATCTTCCTTTCACCCTAGCACAGCCCCCCGCGGGCGACCAGATCGCTGCCAGCGCTCCGCGCGCAGGGCGCCCGCCGGACCGAGCGGGGAGGCGCGCCGCCTTGACAGTCCCGTGGGCCACGCGCAATATGGCCCCGTGCATTTCGGCTTCGCGCTGTCCCGACG
>JACOVB010000127.1 GCA_016177555.1 Candidatus Rokuibacteriota bacterium | reverse complement strand
CTTCTCGGGTGGGAAGCACCAGTTCATGGTGCGCGGCGACCTCGTCCTGACGATTCCGAATCCGCACGGCCAGGACATCGGCGTTGGGCTACTTGCGCGGGTTCTCCGCCAAGCCGGCGTGACCAGAGCGCAGTGGGAGCGGATCTGATCATCGCCCCGGTCTTCGCATTTCGGTTTCCCTGATCGTCGGCCAGATCGCCCACGGCGCCACTTTCGACGAGCTCCTGGCTGGCTACCCGGATCTCCAGCGCGAGGACATCCAGGCGGCGATGGAGTACGCCGCCTGGTTGACACGGGACGAGGTTCGCGTCCCCTAGCCTCTCGTACGCTTCCTCGCCGGCATGATTCGACGTCACGTGGACAAGGCGCGGTGCCGGGCGCGCTACGACAGGCTCGATGAGGGGACCTTCTGTGGTGAAGTGGCCTCGCTCCGGGGCGAGGCTCGCGACCGGACGCATGCTCGAGGCCTGCCGGGAGGAGCTGAGCGAGGTGGTCGAGGAGTGGGTGGTTGTGGCGCAGGGGCTCAGCGTGCCGCCTCGAGGCGGCGCACCCGGACCTCCAGGGCGCCCTGCTGCTGTTCCAGCCCCTCGATTCTCCGCTGGAGCTCCGCGTACGAGAACTTGATCATGGCGCTGAGCTCTCGCTGGGACCGGAGCAGATCTTCGCGGAGATTATCCTCGAGCCGGTCGATACGCGTCGAGAACGCTTCGGCGAGGAGGCGCACGTCCCCGCTCACCTGCTCGGCGACCACGTCGAAGTGGCGACGGGTGTCTGCGAAGGCGGCTGCGATCTCGGGGTCCATGGGCGCTCGGTCCTGTTCGCTGAGAAGCCATCGTAGGCTCCCGACCCGGAGGACGCAAGTGTCTCCGTGGCGATACAGAGCCGCGCCCAACGGTCCTCCGGCTGGCCGTGGCCCTGTCCGGGCTCGGCCGTACCGGCGAGGTTCTGGATCTCCTCGGCGGCGAGCGCGAGAACGTGGAGCATCTCCACGGGCCGCGCCTCACGGGCCCGTATTACTGCCGGCTCGCGCTCGCCCACGCCTACCTCGGCGAACACGAGGGTGCGCACGCCGCCGCGCGGCGGGCCGTGGGTGAGGCGGCGCGCTGCGGCGACGAGCCGATCATCGGCCGGGCGCAGTTCGCCTCGGCGGTGGCCCACTGGGGGCTGTGGCAGTTCGGCGCGGTCATGGAGCAGGCGCGGCACGCCGTGCGGTGCCTGACCCGCGTCGGGGACTCGCACTGGCTCGCCCGGAGCCGCCGGGTCCTGGGGCTCGTCTGCTTCGGGGTCGCCCCGGTTAGACTTGAGAAGCGGAGCGGCCGGGGCCAGGTCCCCGGCGAGGAGGAGCCCATGGAAAGAATCATTGACGAGATCCTGCGGGCGTATCCCTACTTGGAGCCGGCCGATATCACCGAGGCGCTCCTCTACGCGGCGAGCCTCGCGGAAGACCAGACCATCGAGCTGACCGGTTGAGATTCCTCGTCGACATGCCGGTGACCCCCGAGGCCGTGCCCCACCTTGGGGCAGCGGGCCACGACGCGGTTCACGCTTCGGCGATCGGGCTTGCCCGGGCGGCCGATCACGAGATCCTCGAGGTGGCCCGGCGTGAAGGCAGAGTGGTGGTCACGGCAGACCTCGACTATCCGCGCCTGGTACTTGTCACCGATGCCTCCGGACCGGGTGTCATCCTTTTCCGGGGCGGATCGTATTCGGACCTTAGAGATGCTGGCACTTCTGGACCGCGTTCTCGGCTACGCAGTGCGGCTCGATCTCGATCATTCGATCATTGTCGTCGACCGGAACAGGATCCGCCACCGAAGGCTAGCAGCCGGTCGCGCAGGCCGGCCGCTTGACGAACCGGCAGATCGAGGGGCGCTTCCTCGTGTTCCTCGCGAAGGCCTACCTGCTCCTGGGCCGGCTCGACGAGGCGAGGCGGGCCGCGGGCCGCAGCCTCGAGCTCTGCCGCACGATCGGCTTCACCTACGGCGCAGGTCTGGCCGAGCGCAACCTGGGTCGTCTGGCGCTGGCGGCCGGCACACACGCGGAGGCCGCGGCGCACCTGGCCACGGCCCGCGATCAGTTCGCCGGGATGGGCTCCCGGCACGAGGTGGCGCGCACCACGCTGGCGCAGGCCGCGCTCGCTCACGCCCGCGGTGACACCGCGCGGGCCGCCGCGCTCCTCGACGAGGCGCGCGCGGATCACAAGGGGTCAGGTCTTGCATTCCGACATTTCCGACAGCGGTGAGTGACGTGGGGATGCCCGCCCTCGTCGCGCGCGCCGATGAGCTCGCCCGCTCGTGGGGCGGGCCGCGCGAGGACGGCCAGGGGGCGCCGATCTCCCCCGTCGCCTGAGCCCCCCGCCAGCCGCCGAAGCAGTCAAGGCCGTCCGCGCCGATCCTGTCAACAGGCCGCCCGAGCCCGGGGGGCGAGGGCGCGCCCGGGGGGGGCGGCTACCGCCGGCGCGCCGCGGCGCTTCCGGGATTCATGTCCGTGAGGCCCTCGGCCTGCGCCGCCCGGAGGAGGCGATCGTCGGCGGCGACGAAGGCGATGTCTTCGCGGGTCTCCGTCCTGAGGTCGAGGGCGGAAGCCAGATGGACCGCGTCGAATCCGCGCAGGGGATGCCGCCGGATCAGATCGCGGGCGAGCACCAGGATCTCGTCGCGCAGGTCAACACGGATCAGCGACTGCCAGTCGAGCTCGAACGCCCGGCAGACGAGGCCGTAGTGGGCCTCGGACAGTCCGCCTTCACGCTTCTTCCGGGTGACGGTCGCGTAGACCTCCGCGTAAGCGATCTTCGCCGTCGCGATCACGTCCGTCCGCGCGAGGGCCCGGACGAGCGGCGAGCCTTTCTCGGGCACGAAGCGCTTGATGAGCGCGCTGGTGTCCAGATACGTCATCGACGATCGTCGAGGATCATTCTCGAGAGCGGCGTGCCCCGCACCGCCACCCGGCGCAGTCGCTTCAACGGCCGGCGGGTCGGCAGCGTCAGGCGCCCTTGGGCGGCCAACCTGGCCAGGCGGGCCTCGAGCGTGACCGGGCGCTGCACCGACTGGATGGCCTGGAGCAGGGCGATCGGCTGTCCCCGCTCGGTCACGATGACCTCTTCGCCGCGCTTGGTCCGGCGCAGGTACTCCGTGAGGCGATTCTTCAGCTCCCGAACGCCGACGCTGCTCATGGCCGACCCTCCCTGGTGGCCATTGTAGCTACATGGCACGGGAGCGAGCAAGAGGCCTACCTCCGGCTGGGCCGGCTGGACGAGGCGACGCGGTCCGGCGGCGACGGCCTCGAGATGTGCCGCGGGATCGGGCTCGGCTACGGCCTCGGCCTGGGCGAGCGTCTGCTGGTCGAGCGCGCCGAGCAGCTTGCCCGCGACTGGGCCGCGCCACGGGGCGCCGGCGCCGGCGCCCAGCCCTCTCCCGTCGCCTGAGCCCCCCTCGCCGCCGCCCGGGTGATCGTTGTGCTCGCGCTTGGGAGCACGACGATCTTTCCCGGGCCGGGGCGG
>JACOVB010000107.1 GCA_016177555.1 Candidatus Rokuibacteriota bacterium | reverse complement strand
TGCGAACTGCCATGGCTCTGCCGTCCTTTCCCGGATGGCCCGCGCCGCCGCCGGCAGGCGCTGACGTCCCGTCCAGCCTGGGCACAGGGCGGAATACCCGCCGGTCGCGCCCCGGCGCCCACGGCCAGGATATCATCCGGCCCCGCGACGGCATGAACCACTTTGGTTGCGGCGCCCGCCGGGAGGGCTCATGGCACCTTGGCGATGCCATGGAGGTCCGTCAGGCTCCGCCAGGCATACAGAGTCAGGACCCCCCGGATGTCGGCCCTCCAGGGGCCGCCGCCGGCGATGGTCGCCGTTCGGGCGCGCGCAGGCAAACACCGTGACGGCGCTCTCGCCGGCGGGCCCGTGGCCCTCGACCGCATCCCGCTCTCGAGGCCGGCGGCACCGAGCATGGCCCGGATGGGTCACGCCTCCTCGCGGCGGCCGTCAGGGTCGGTTCGAGTAGAGCCAGCGGCCCCCGGTGTGGGCCAGGAGATGCACCTCCGCCGGCGGAAGGTCGCGCATCACGCTCTGCTCCGGGCCCGCGGCCGACAGCAGGAAGACCCGCCGCTCTCCCCGCCACACCTCCCGTAGCCGGCGAGCGTCCCAGAACACCTCCCGCGCCTCGGGAAAGGTCGCGCCGAACGCGAGATTGGACTGCAGCCCGTTCACGATGGCGACCGGCCGGTCGAGGCTCAGGAGCCACGAGGCGCTGTTCTCGAGGGCTCCCTCGTGGGCCAGCACGTCCAGGGGATTCGCCCGCAGCGCGATGGCCTCGGCCAGGGTCCGGACCGAGCGGCTCTCGGCGAAGAGCGCGAACCCTTCCACCGTGACGGGCAGGAAGGCGATCATGGTGGCGAGGAGAGCGCCGAGCCCGACCATCGGGCGCCGCAGGGCGAGACCCAGCGCCGCGCCCAGGCCGCCGAGGCCGAAGATCAGCGCCAGCCAGCCGAAGACGGGCCGGAGCTGCAGGAGCGGCATGAAGGGCATCTCGTGCCCGCCCCGCGCAGCCATGTTCCTCGCGGCCAGATCCACCGTGAGGGGCGCTCCCCCGGGAAGCGGGAGCCGCCCCTGCCAGGCCAGGAAGGAGACGGCGGCCAGGGCGAGGAGCAACACCGCCGCCGGCAAGAGGAGCGTCCGCGGCGACGGCGCCCCCGGCGCTCGGTCCAGCACGTCCTCCCAGAGCTTCGCCACGAGGAGCGCCATGGCCGGGAACGCCGGGAGCCCGTAATGCGGTAGCTTGAACGGGGACAGCGTGAAGAAGCCGAGAACCACCACGGTCCAGAGCGCCAGCAGAAGCCAGGGCCGCGCCCACGGGTTGTCCCTGGGATCGCGGAGTCCCCGCCACACCGCCCAGGGCAGCGCGAGGCTCCACGGAAAGAAGCCGGCCGCCGTCACGCCCACGAACTCCAGCGCCGACAGCGGCACGTCCTCATCGGGAAACACCCGGCTCCGGGTGAAGTTCAGCACGTGATTGTCCACGACGGTGTACCAGAGGAACCCACGGTTGCTCCACTCCACGAGCAGGTACCAGGGCAGGGCCACGGCCAGGAAGAGCGCCACCCCGGCCCACGGGACGAAGCGCGCGGCGACGTCGCGCTCCCGCACCAGCACGAGGAAGAGCGCGATCACGGCCAGCGGGCCGAGCGCGCCCAGGACGTCCTTGGCGAGCACCGCGAGGGCCAGGCTCACAGCGCAGACGAGAAGCCAGCGCCTGCCGCCACCCGTATACGCCTCGATGAACGCCCCGAAGGCCAGCAGGATGAACAACACGAAGAGCAGGTCCGGCTTGACGAGCCGCGCGAAGAGGAAGATCTCGAGGTTGGCCGCCACGATGAGCCCCGCCACGAGACCGAGGCGGAGGGAGCCCAGCCGCAGCCCGAGCCAGGCGGTCGCCACGGCCACGCCGATGGCCGGCAGCGCCGAGGGCAGCCGGGCCGCGCCCTCGCTGACGCCGAGGAGGGCGAAGGCACCCGCCATGAGCCAGTAGAGCAGCGCGGGCTTGTCGAAGTAGCGCACCCCGTTGACGTGGGGCGTGACCCAGTCCCCGAGATGGAGCATGTCCCGCGCGATGGCGGCGTGGAATCCCTCGGGCGGGTCCACGAAGGGCGGTTGCCCCAGGCCCCCCAGGAACAGGGCGGCGGCGACCAGCGCAACACCCAGGAGGATCTTCATGCTCATCGGCGTGATCGGCGCGCGCGGCGAGAGCGGTCAGGACCGCCCGGGTTCGCCCCGTCAGCGCTGGACGCGGACCACGGCGTCCGACGGCAGATCGCCGAGGAGCTCGGCGACGGCGCGCTCCATCAGCTCGCGATCCTTGGACTCGAGCGTCACCTTGACCTTGTACTCGGGGTTGGAGAACTCGGGATACGAGCCGAGCATCACGTCGGGGTGGCGCCGCAGCAGCTCGTTCAGATAGTCGGCGAGGGTCCCCTCGCCCATGCTGACGAATACGCTCGTCAGAAAGAACGGGGACTCCCGGAAACGCTCCTTCAGCGCCTCGAACTTCTGACGGAAGATCTCCGGAACCCCGGGCAGCACGTAGATGTTCCGGATCACCACGGCGGGGAACACGAGCCGGGTCCCGCCCGCGAGCTCCGCGCCCTCGGGCACCTCGGCCATCTTGAGCCGCGCCTCGGTGAGCCGGCCCTTGTAGAAACCCTGCAGCAGGTCCGCGAGGTGCGGGTCGCGCACGACCCGAACGCCCAGGCCCCGCGCGACGCCCTCGATGCTCACGTCGTCGTGGGTGGGCCCCACGCCGCCGGAGGTGAAGACCACATCGAAGGCCCGGCTCTGCGGGGCGACCTCGGCGGCAATGAGATCCACCTCGTCTGGGATGACGGTGATCTTCCGCACCGTCACACCCAGCCCGCGCAGCTCCCGGCAGAGATACGACGCGTTCTCGTCCACGACCTTCCCGGAGAGGAGCTCGTTACCGATGAGGATGATGCCCGCGGTCTTCGCCATGGCGATCCATGGTAGCACGGCGATGCGCGGCCGAAGTAGGCCCGCCGGAGGAGAAGGTGATAAGATCAACGCCGCCATGACGCTCCCCGACTCGTCCCGAGAGGAGACTTCGCGATGACCGACGACGCCTCCCGCATCACGCTTCGCGGCTGGGCCCTGATCCTGGGGGCCTCGTCCGGCTTCGGCGAGGCGACGAGCCTGGCCTTGGCGCGCGCGGGCATGCACATCTTCGGCGTGCACCTGGACCGGAAGGGCACGCTGCCTAACGTCGAGCGCATCGTGGGCGCGATCCGCGCGCTGGGCCGCGAGGCCCACTTCTTCAACGTCAACGCGGCCGACGAGGACAAGCGCGCCGAGGTGGCCGCCACGATGGAGCAGGTGCTGAAGGAACGCGGCGATCTGGGGCGGCTCCGCGTGATGCTCCACTCCCTCGCCTTCGGCACGCTCAAGCTCTTCATGGCCGACCCGATGAAGGAAGCCGTCACGAAGGCGCAGATGGACATGACGCTGGACGTGATGGCCCACAGCCTCATCTACTGGGCGCAGGAGATCGTCGGGCGCGGCCTCATGGCCGAGGGCGGCCGGATCTTCGCCATGACCTCCGCCGGCGGCGCCCGCGTCCTCCCCTTCTACGGCCCGGTCTCCGCCGCCAAGGCGTCGCTCGAGTCGAACATCCGCCAGCTCGCCGCCGAGCTCGCCCCGCGCGACATCACGGCGAACTCCATTCGCGCCGGCGTCACCGCCACACCCGCGGCCAAGAAGATCCCGAACTACGAGGAGTTCTCCCGGCGGGCCGTCGAGCGCAATCCGCACCGCCGGATGACGACGACGGACGACGTGGCGCGCGCCATCGTGGTGCTGTCCCATCCCGACACGTACTGGATCACCGGGAACGTCATCGGCGTGGATGGCGGCGAAGAGATCACGGGCTAGTGCCGGCCCAACTAACTTCGCCATACTTCGTTCTCGGTCGGCGCCGGTCCTCGACGTACACCCTCGTTCGCCTCCGGCCGGCGCCTCCCTCGGGCCTCGTCTGGCTCGTCATTTGGGCCGGCACCCTGCGGGCGCCCGCGGGGTGCAGGCGAAACTCGTTGGACGCGCACTAGGC
>JACOVB010000106.1 GCA_016177555.1 Candidatus Rokuibacteriota bacterium | reverse complement strand
CCGCCGAGACGGTCATGGCCGGCATCGCCCCCGCCCCGGCGCAGAGGGTCGTCAGGATCGCGGCACCCGTGGGCGTCACCCGCTCCCGCTTGACGCCCGTGTCCACCACCGGGAAGCCGCGGAGCAACTCGGCCGTGCCGGGCGCGGGCACGGGGATCCGGCCATGGGGTCCGTTCACCTAGCCCCCGCCCAGCGGCAGCGCCGAGCAGTGTACCGCCTCGATGCCGAGCAGATGAAGCCCGATGCACGCCCCGGTGACATCCACGATGGCATCCACCGCCCCGACGTCGTGGAAGTGCACCTCCTCCACGCCGACCCCATGCGCCCGCGACTCGGCCTCGGCCAGCCGCCTGAAGATCCTCTCGGCATCGGCCCGGACGGGCCCGGGCAGCGCGCTCCGCCCCAGGACGTCGAGGATGGCGGCGAGATTCCGGTGCGGGTGGGCGTGCTTGCCATGGGGACGGTCATGCGCGTGCCCGGGCGCCTCCCCGGCCTCGTGAGCGTGGTCGTGCACGTGCACGTCCACCTTGGTCGCCCGGAACGCGCCCTTCATGACCTCCCGCCGCTCCATGGAGTAGCCGCGGAGGTCGAGCTTCCCCAGCCCCTCGCGCAGGGCCTCGAAGGGCACCCCGGCGTCCACGAGGGCCCCGAGGATCATGTCCCCGGCCGCGCCACTGGGGCAGTCGAAGTACGCCAGGCGCACGGCTTACCGGACCTTGGCGGCGAGCTTGTTGATCTGGTTGGCCTGGGCCGCCGCCCCGTAGCCATTGTCGATGTTCACCACCGACACGCCCGGCGCGCAGGAGTTGAGCATCGCCAGGAGCGCCGCGATGCCGCCGAAGGAGGCGCCGTAGCCCACGCTCGTGGGCACGGCGATCACGGGACGGTCCACGAGCCCGCCGACCACGCTCGGCAGCGCGCCTTCCATGCCGGCCACGACGACGATCGCGTTGGCCTCGTTGAGCCGGTCGAGGTGCGGCACCAGCCGGTGGAGCCCCGCCACGCCGCAGTCATAGATGCGCTCCACGTGGTTGCCCATGGTCTCGCAGGCGATGGCGGCCTCCTCGGCCACGGGCTGGTCGGAGGTGCCGGCACTCATGACGACGACGAGCCCGAGGCCTTCCCCGTCACGGGGCCGGACGACGGCGATGCGCGCCTGCGGGTGGAGCTGATGGGGCAGCCCGCTCTCCGCCACGGCCTGGAGCACGCGCTCGTCGGCGCGCGTGGCGAGGATGTTGTCGTGCTGCTCGGCGAGCCGGCGGAGGATGGCCACCACCTGCTCGGGCGTCTTCCCCTGGCAGAACACCGCCTCCGGGACCCCGTGGCGCAGCGAGCGGTGGAGATCCACGCGGGCGAAGCCCAGGTCCTCCAGGGGGAGGTCGCGCAGGCGCGCGAGCGCGCGCTCGGGCGACAGCGCCCCGCGCGCCACCTCCTCTAGGAGCGCCTTGACCTTTTCCCGATCCACTGGAGCATCTCGTTGGCACTGCCGCTGCGGAAGCCCTGCAGGTCCAGCGTGACGTAGGCGTAGCCGAGCTCGCGGAACCGGGCGAGGACGGCCTCACGGAGCCCCTCCTGCCAGAGCCGCTCCATCTCCGGGAGCGACAGCTCGAGACGGGCCAGCCGGTCGTGGTGCCTCACCCGGAACTGGCTGAAGCCGAGCGTCCGGAGGAAGGCCTCGGCCTCGTCCACCCGCCTGAGCTTGTCCACGGTGATGGGGTCGCCGTACTGGAAGCGCGAGGAGAGACAGGCGAAGGATGGCTTGTCCCACGTCGGGAGCCCCGCCGCCCGGGACAGGGCCCGCACCTCCTCCTTCCACAGCTCGGCCTCGATGAGCGGGGCCCGGACGCCTTTCAGCGATGCCGCCTCCATGCCGGGACGGTGATCGCCCAGGTCGTCCATGAGGGCGCCGTAGACGATGGGGAGGCCGCCATGCTCGCGCCCGATGGCCAGAAGTCGCGTGAACAGCTCGTCCTTGCAGAAGAAGCAGCGATTGGGCGGGTTCTTCGCGTAGTCGGGGTTGTCCAGCTCGCGCGTCTGCACCACCGTGTGCGGCAGCCCGATGAGGGCGGCCAGCCGCCGCGCCTCGGCGAGCTCGGAGGACGGGTAGGTCTCGGAGTCCGCCGTGACCAGGAGCGCGCGCTCCCCCACGGCCTCCTTGGCCGCCCAGCCGAGGAAGGTGGAGTCCACCCCGCCCGAGAAGGCGACGATGGGGCGGTCCATGGCGCGAAGGATGGCCAGGAGCCGCTCGTACTTCTCCGCCGGCGCAGCGTCCGTCGTCATCGCCCGAAGTGCACCATCTCCTGGAACACCTCGTAGCGCCGCTCGATCTCCGCCGGGTCGAGCCGCTTGAGCCGCTCCAGCGAGAAGTCCTCCACCGTGAACGAGGCCATGACCGCGCCGTGCACCATGGCGCGGCGGAGCGAGGCGGGGTCGGTGAGTCCCCGCTGCGCCAGGTAGCCCATGAAGCCGCCGGCGAAGGTGTCGCCTGCGCCCGTCGGGTCGAAGACCGCCTCCAGCGGGTAGGCCGGAGCGAAGAAGAAGCGACCGTCAGTCACCATGAGGGCGCCGTACTCGCCGCGCTTGATCACCACCACGCGGGGCCCCATGTCCAGGATGGCGCGCGCGGCCTTGATCAGATTGGGCTCGCGCGCGAGCATCCGGGCCTCGGCGTCGTTGATCAGGAGCACGTCCACGCGGGAGAGCACGCGGCCCAGTGCCTCCCGCTTGCCCTCGATCCAGAAGTTCATTGTGTCCAGCGCCATGAGCCGCGGCTCCTCCATCTGCCCGAGCACGTCGAGCTGCAGCTCGGGATCGATGTTGGCGAGGAAGAGGAAGGGCGCCGTCCGGAGCGGCGGGGACAGGACGGGCTTGAACTCGGCAAACACGTTGAGCTGCGTGTCGAGCGTCTTCGCCTCGTTGAGGTCGAAGCCGTACTCCCCCGTCCACCGGAAGGTCTTCTTGCCGTCCTTCACCTGCACCGCGGCGATGTCCACGCCCCGCTGCTCGAGCAGGGCCAGGTGCTCCTTGGGGAAGTCCTGCCCCACCGCCGCGACCACGTGGACCTGGGTGAAGAAGCTCGCCGCATACGAGAAGTAGGTGGCGGACCCCCCCAGCGCCTCGGTCACCTGCCCGAAGGGCGTCTTCACGCTGTCGAGCGCCACCGAGCCCACCACCACGAGATCAGCCACGGGTCTTGCCCTTCTGGAAGTAGTGCCCGATCAGGAGGTCGAGCCGCTTCCGGATGCGCGGCGGAAAGGCCGCAGGGTGCGTGATGACGGCATCCTTGAGCGCCTGGCGGCAGCCGCCGCCGCAGGGCTTCCCGATCCGGGGAATCACCCGGCGCAGCACGTCCTTGGCGGTCGCGACGTTCTTGAGGAGGGTGGCCACCACCGCCTCCACCGACACCGCCTCGTGCTCCTCGTGCCACACGTCGTAGTCCGTGGCGAGCGCCAGCGTGGCGTAGCAGAGCTCGGCCTCTCGGGCGAGCTTGGCTTCCGGCATATTGGTCATGCCGATCACCGACACCCCCCAGCTGCGGTAGATCTCGGACTCCCCCTTGGTGGAGAACTGCGGCCCCTCGATGCAGATGTACGTTCCGCCCCGGTGAACCGTCGCGCCGGCCTCGCGCCCGCCGGCTTCCAGGAGGTCGGCCAGATCGGAGCACACCGGGTGCGCCATCCCCACGTGGGCCACGATCCCGTCGCCGAAGAAGGTCGATACGCGCCGCTTCGTGTGATCGTAGAACTGGTCGGGCAGCACGAGATCCAGGGGGCGGATCTCCTCCCGCATGCTCCCCACCGCGCTGATGGAGATGACCCACCGGGCGCCCAGCTGCTTGAAGCCGTGGATGTTCGCGCGGTAGTTGAGCTCCGAGGGGGTGAGCCTATGCCCCCGGCCATGGCGGGGCAAGAAGATCACCTCGCGGTCGCCCAGCCGGCCCACGCAGTAGGCGTCGGAGGGATCGCCGAAGGGCGTCTTCACCCGCACCCACCGCAAGTCGGTGAGGCCTTCCATCTCGTAGAGGCCGCTGCCTCCGATCACCCCCACGGGGATCTGGTCTCCCCGCGTTCGGGCATGTCGCGCTGTCATGCGATCGACCCCTCCAGGCGGCCGAAGGTCCCCTCGGGCCGGCAGTCGGTGATGGTCACGGGCACGAAGCCGCGGGCCAGCCGGTCCGGCCCGTCGAAGAGCACCTCGACGTAATTCGCCGTGAGCCCCGAGAGGAGGCCGGTGGCGCGGTCCCGCGCCTCCAGCACCAGCACCTCGTGGGTCCGGCCCGCCATCCGCTGCCTGAACGCGAGAGCCTTCTCGCGGCCGAGGTGTCTCAGCGCCGCGCTCCGGGCGCGGATCGTCCGCGCCGCCACGCGGTCGGTGAGACGGGTGGACTCCGTCCCCTTCCGGTCGGAGTAGGAAAAGACGTGGAGATAGGAGAAGGGCAATGCGCTCACGACCGCCATGGTCTCGGCGAAGTCCGCCTCGCCCTCACCCGGGTGCCCCACGATCAGGTCGGCGCCGAGACCGAGCTCCGGGAGGTCACGCGCGAGCCGCTCCACGAGCGTCCGGTACATGCGCGTGTTGTAGGGACGGCGCATGAGGCGGAGCACCCGGTCGCTGCCGCTCTGAAGCGGGAGATGCAGGTGCGGCGCGACCCGAGGCGAGCCCGTGATCACCTCCAGCAGATCCGCGGTGACGTAGGCGGGCAGGATCGAGGAGAGCCGGAGCCACCTGAGCCCTCCCACTTCGGCAAGCTGCCGAACGAGGGCGGCGAGGGTCGTGCGCGGCAGGAGATCCCAGCCGTAATGCCCCAGGTCCACGCCCGTGAGCGTGATCTCCCCGTGGCCGGCCTCGATCAGGGCGCGCACCCGATCGAGCACCACCTCCGGGTCCTGGCTGCGGCTCGCGCCCCGAGCGGCGGGCACGATGCAAAACGCGCAGCGGTGCTGGCAGCCGTCCTGGATCTTGACAAAGGCGCGCGATCGGCCGGCGACCCTCGCGAGGGGCGCCGCGGGCACGGAGCGCGCCTCGGCGATGGGCGCGACCCGGATCTCCGGCCCCCGGCCATCGACGGCCTGATGCTCCGGGCGCTGCGCGAGCAGCGCGGTCAGGAGCTCGGCGAGCCGGTACTTCTCCTGATTGCCCAGCACGAGGTCCACGCCGGGGATCCGGGCCACTGCCTGGGGGTCGGTCTGGGCCCAGCAGCCGGTGACCACGACCAGCGCCCCCGGCCGCTCGCGAGTGATCCGCCTGATGAGCTGCCGGTCGGAGACATCGGCCCGGCCCGTCACCGTGCAGGTGTTCACGACATACACCTCGGCGCGCTCCGCCCCGGCCACGGGCCGGAAGCCCTCGGCCTCGACGAGCCCCAGCATCTCCTGCGACTCCACCTGGTTCAGCCGGCACCCGAGGGTGGCCACGCCCACCGTGATCGCGCGGGTCGTCATGGCGCCGTCGCCTCGGCCGCCGCCCGTCCGCGCCCGACGGTCACGGACTCCTTGAGCTGGCCGCACGCCGCCCCGATGTCCTCCCCCTTGCTCCAGCGGAGCGTCGCGGTGATCCCGTGCTCGAGCAGGATCGCCTGGAAGCCGAGGATCTTCTGGAGGGCGGGACGGCGGAAGGAAGAACCCTCCCAGTCGTTGAACGGGATCAGGTTGATCTTGGCCCGCATCCCCCGGAGCAGCCGCACCAGCCCGCGGGCGTCCTCGGGACCGTCGTTCACTCCGTCGAGGAGGACGTACTCGAAGGTGATGCGCTGGCGGACGGGCAGCGGGAAGCGCCGGCAGGCGGCCAGCAATGCCTGGATGTCGAAAGCCTTGTTCACCGGCATCAGCTGGTCGCGGATCTCGTCGGTCGTGGCGTGAAGCGAGATCGCCAGGTTCACCCGGAGGTTCTCCCGCGCCAGCTTCTCGATCCCCGCCACCAGACCCACCGTGGAGACGGTGATCCGCCTGGGAGAAAAGCCGAAGCCGTGCGGGTCGGTGAGGATGCGGAGCGACTTCACCGTCGCCGCGTAGTTGGCCAGCGGCTCGCCCATGCCCATGTAGACCACATGGGTGATCCGCAGCCCGGGCTCGAGGAGGCGCCTGGCGACGAGCACCTGCCCCACGATCTCGCCCGGGCTCAGGTTCCGGCCTAGCCCCATGGTCCCCGTGAGGCAGAACGCGCAGCCGAAGCCGCAGCCCACCTGGGTGGAAACGCAGAGCGTCAGCCGGTCGTCGTCGGGCATGAGGACCGACTGCAACCGGGAGCCGTCGGCGAGCCGCAAGACGAGCTTCCGGCTGGCATCCTGGGAAGGCGTGACCCGCTCCACCTCCGGCAGGTCCACCGCGCAGCGCTCCGCGAGGGCCTGCCGCAGGTCCTTGGGGAGGTCAGACATGGCCCCGAGGTCGGTGACGCCCTTGCCGAAGATCCAGCCGGCGAGCTGACGGCCGCGGTAGCGCGGCGCGCCCAGTGACTCCACCAGCGATTCCATCTCGGCGGGCAGGAGATCCAGCAAATTCACCAGGGACATACGCGAGTTAGGATAGCACACGGGCCGCGAGGG
>JACOVB010000086.1 GCA_016177555.1 Candidatus Rokuibacteriota bacterium | reverse complement strand
GACCATGCGCTCGATCATGGGGCTGACCCCGCCGCGCCAGGGGCGGGTGATGTGGAAGGGTCGCGACATCGCGCACCTGCCGTCGTACAAGATCTGCCAGATGGGCATCGGCTTCGTGCCGGAAGACCGCCGCATCTTCCCGGAACTCTCAGTCTGGGAGAACCTGGATATCGCTCGCCGTCCCGGCACCGGCGGGAAGGCGGTATGGAGGGAACCGGAAGTGTTCGCGTTGTTCCCCGACCTTGGGGAAATCCGCGCCCGGCGCGGCGGGGTCCTGTCCGGCGGCCAGCAACAGATGCTGACCATCGCCCGCACGCTGATGGGAAATCCGGAGCTGCTGCTGCTGGATGAACCGGCGGAGGGGCTGGCGCCGCTGATTGTCGACCACCTGCGGGACACGGTTGCGCAACTCAAGGCGACCGGGTTGTCGATCGTGCTGGCCGAACAGAACCTGGAGTTCGTGCTGTCGCTCGCAGATCGGCTCTATATCCTGGAGAAGGGCGAGGTGCGGTATACCGGCACGCCATCCGAGCTGCGCGCCAACCAGGACATCGTGAAGCAGTATCTCGCGGTCTGATGCCGGCCGTCTGGTGCCGGGCGGGCGATGGTTGACCCCGCGGCGGCAACGGGGGCATCGTGAGGCTGTGTCAGTGACCGAGGCCATCAAGAAGGCCGGGAGCACAGATTCGGACAAGGTGTCTAAGGCGCTGCTCGGCCTCACGGTGGACACGCCGCAGGGCAAGATGACAATCCGTGAGAAGGACCACCAGGCAACCCGTGGTCTCCTGTACGGCCAGGTGGTGGCGGGAGGGGCTCACCATCCTGCTGGCCGAGCAGAACGTGGAGTTCTCGCTGGACCTGGCGGACCGGGTCTACGTGCTCGAGAAGGGGCTCATCCGCTACGAGGGCTCGGCCCGCCGGGTTGTTCCGCATCCGGCTGGTTTCGGTCCGAGGACAAAGCGCCGGCCGGCGCTCTGGCGGGGGGAGCCTTCGTCTGGTAGGGTCTTGCCATGGCGACCTTCACGGTGACCTGTCCGTGCTGCAACGGCCGGCTCACGATCGACCCGGCGCTCGAGGCCGTCATCGCCCACGAGGCGCCCCCGCGCCCGCGGTCGGGGCTCGACCTGGGCGGGGCCCTCTCCGCGCTCAAGGGCGAGGCCTCCCGCCGGGAGGAGCGCTTCAAGGAGCAGATGAAGGCCGAGCAGAGCAAGGGCAAGGTGCTGGATCGGAAATTCCAGGAGGGGCTCAAGAAAGCCAAGGACTCTCCGGACGAGCGGCCGATCAATCCCATGGAGCTGGACTAGCGCCCGTGGGCGGAGGGAACCTCACCTCCGCGCTGCTCAAGCGCGTCAGCCGCTCCTTCTCCCTGTCGCTGGCGGTGCTGCCGGCGGCCGTGCGCCCCACCATCGGGCTCGCCTATCTCCTGGCCCGCGCCGCCGACACCATCGCCGACTCGCGCCTCATCGCCCGTCGCGCCCGGATCGCCCACCTGCTGGCGCTGCGGGCCGAGCTGGAGGCCCACGTGCCGGGCCGCCTCGAGGAGATCGTGGCCGCCACGCGGGAGGCCCAGGCCCTCGGGGCCGAGTGGACGCTGCTCGAGCGCCTCCCCGACTGCCTGGCTGCCCACCGCGCGCTGCCGCTGGCGGACCGCGAGCGCGTGCGCGCGGTGCTCGCCACCATCATCGAGGGGATGACGCAGGACCTCGAGATCTTCCCCGGCGAGGACGAGGGGGGGCTCGCGGCGCTCGCGACGCGCCAGGATCTCGACCGATACACCTACCTCGTGGCCGGCTGCGTCGGGGAGTTCTGGACCGAGGTGCATGTGGCTCACCGCCCGCGCCTCAAGGGCTGGGACCTCGCGAAGATGAAGGCGCTGGGCGTCCGCTTCGGCAAGGGCCTCCAGCTCACCAACGTCCTCCGCGATCTGCCCCGCGACCTGCGCCAGGGTCGCTGCTACCTGCCGAGCCATGACCTGGCCCTCCTCGGCATCGAGCCGCGCGATCTCCTGGACCCGGCCTCCGGGCGCGCGCTCCGGCCTCTGCTGGTGGAACTGCTCAATGTCGCGCTGGATCACTACGAGGCTGGCTGGCAGTACACGTTCGCCATCCCCGGGGCCGAGGCGCGGATGCGGCTGGCCTGCGCCTGGCCGCTCCTCATCGGGCTGCGCACGCTCGACCTCCTCGCGCGGGAGCCGAACTGGCTGGATCCGGCGCTCATCCTCAAGGTGCCGCGCGTCAGCGTCTACGGCATGATGGCGCAGTCGCTCACCACCGTCTGGTCCACTCGCGCGCTGGGCCGCCAGGCGCGGCGGCTCCGCGAGCGGATCAGGATCGAGAGGCCCGTGAGCCACCGCCCATGAGCATCTGGATCCCGATCGTCCAGATCAACGCGTTCACCAGCCTTCCCTTCGCCGGGAACCCGGCCGCCGTCGTGCTCGACGCCGACGCGCTCTCCGAGGCACAGATGCAGCGGGTCGCCGACGAGATGAAGCTGTCGGGCACCGCCTTCGTCTCGCGTACCACCCTCGAGGGCGCGGACCTGCGCCTCCGGTGGTTCACACCCACGCGCGAGGTGGGCTACTCGGGCCACACGACGCTCGCCGCCGTCCACGCGATGATCGAGGCCGGCCGGCTCCCTGGCGACCGCGTCGTCTTCGACACCCTGGGGGGCCTCCTCGAGGCCCAGGTGGAGCGCAAGGTCGGCGGAACGATCATCTGGGTCATCCCGCCGCTGCCGAGTTGCGTGCCCTTCGAGGGACAGATGCCCGCGCTCCTCGAGACGCTCGGCCTGACCGAGCTGGAGCTGAGCCGGTGGGCCCCGCCGGCGGTCACTCCCGACGCCGATCTCCTCGTGCCCGTCCGGGGGCTCGAGGCGCTCCGCCGGCTCCAGCCCGACATGGAGCGCGTCGCCACGTTCGGCCAGCGGAACAAGCTCCGTGGCATCTGCGTGGTGTCGAAGCAGACGCTGGACCCGGACTCCACGACGCATTGCCGCTTCTTCGCGCCCCACTACGGCATTCCGGAGGACTTCGTCACGGGCTCCGTCCACGCCGCCATGGGCGTCTGGCTGCTCGAGGCCCGCCAGGTTCCAGTGATCCGAGACCACGCGGAGTTCATCGCGGAGCAGGGAGACATGCTCGGACGGCCGGGGCGGCTCTTCGTCGACGTGCTGGTGGCGGCTCCCCTGACGCTCAGTCGCGGAGGGGCACACCGAAGAGGGCGGCGGGGTCCACGCGGGCCTGCCGCACCTGCGCGGCGAAGTGCAGGTGCGGCCCGGTGGCGCGCCCGGACGCCCCGACCGCACCGATGGGCATGCCGCGCTCCACCAGCGTCCCTTCCGACACGTCCACGCGGTCCAGGTGCATGTACAGCGTGTAGAGCCCGAGGCCGTGGTCCAGCGCCACGAGGCGGCCCGGGAAGAAGAAGTCGGCCACCAGGGCGACGCGGCCTCGATTGGCCGCGACGACGGGCTCGCCGCGCTCCGCCGAGAAGTCGAGTCCCGAGTGCGGCAGTCGCGGCTGGCCGTTGATGATGCGCCGCGAGCCGAACCCCTCGCCCTTGCCTTCCCCGCCGACGGGCCGCGTGAAGCTCCCTCGCCACAGCCGCTCCGGTGTCGCCGTCTCGTACAGGGTCTTCAGCCGGGCCGACTCCGCCTCGGCGCGGCGCGTGGTTTCGGGGTCGAGGTCGACCATGTGCGTGGGGAGGGTGAGCCGCTGGACGGGAAACTTGCGCGTCGTGATCGTCACGCTGCCACGGAGCTGCCGCCCCTCGCCCCCCGAATCCACGACGCCAACGCGCCACGGCGTCTTGCCCGGCCGGGCCTCCAGATCGATGCCGGCGATCGCGGCGTACCCCTCGCCGTACGGAAAAAAGGCCAGCGAGCGCCCCCCCAGGCTTCCCTCGACCTGGCGCGCGCCCTGCGCGCCCGCCAGGAAGACGACGGCCACGGCGCCCTGACGCGGCGCGGGCGGAACCACGCGGGCCTCGAGTGCCTCCGAGGCCGGGGAGCCGCCGAGCAGCAGAACACCCAGCAGGAGGAGAGCCGCGGCGCCCGCGCCCATGGGCCGATGGTAATCCCGCCGTCCTCGCGCGCGAAGCTTCGCCGCCGGCCCCGGAGCCACCGTCACCAGTCGTCGCCGCCCCGGCACGCCCTCCTCACCCACGGAACCCCACGGGGTTCGGAAGGCATGCCGGGGCGACGACGTCGGCGAGAGTCCCAGGGGAACGATCAGGCGACCGGGCGGGGGGCGCAGGGGAGAGCCCCCGCGGGGCCGAGCCCAGTGGGCCTCCCTCGTCCCGTGCGCAGCGCGCGTGTCCCGGGTTGCGCAATCCGCGCTACGAGGTCTCGGGGCGCTGCTGGCGGAAGAACTGCTCGATCTCGGCCGCGAGATCCCCCGAGGACGGAAGCTCGTCGCGGAACTCGCCGGGCCGGGCAGGCTCCGGCTCGTCCTCGTCGAGGCTCTTCCGCTCGAGCCTCGTGACGTACTCCGCGATCTTCCCGTTCTGCGAGACGATCTCCTCGAGGTTCTGGTCGAACTGGCGCGCCGCCTCCTCGAGGTCCGAGAGATCGGCCTCGGCGTTCAGAAGCGACAGGACGCGGCGGACCAGCGCCATGGAGGCCTTCGGGTTCTCGATCCCGGAGATGTAGTGGGGCACGTTGGCCCAGAGGCTCGCCGTCGGCACGCCCCGCTCGCGGCAGAGGGTGTTGAGCACCCCCACGATGCCCGTTGGCCCCTCGTACCGGGTTGGACGGATCCCGAGCCGGGCCGACAGCTCCGGATCGTGCGCCCCGCCCACGAGCTTGACGGGGCGCGTATGGGGCACCTCGGCCAGGAGCGCTCCCAGCGTGAGGACGAGGGAGGCCCGGGCGCGCTGGGCCAGGTCCAGGACAGCGCCGCAGTAGGTGCGCCACTTGAGGTGGGGCTCGACGGCGACGCCGACGATCAGGTCCCGGTCGAGGGCCTCCGGCTGGGAGAGCGAGAACTCCGTCGAGGGCCAGACGATTTCGCGCTCGCTGCGCGAGCCGGTCTTGAAGCGGACGTAGGGGCGGGAGAGCCCGAAGTGGTAGAACTCCTCGGGATCGATGCGCGCGAAGGAACGGGCCGGCCAGATCTGGCCCAGGTAGCGCGCGGCACCGGTCGCCGACTCGGCCGCATCGTTCCAGCCGGCGAACGCCATGATGAGGATCGGCCGGCGCAGACCCTCGGGCTCCTCCAGGATGGTCAGCGGGTCGCTCACGGTCCCCCCCCTAGAATTTCTCGGTGTCCACCAGGAGTGAGGTTCGGGGCGAGGCGGCAGGCATCGGCGGTCCTCCTGCATCGAGGATGCCCCAGCCGCTGTGACCCCGCAAGCGCAAAAGCAGCCGAGGCGCGCGCAGGCGGCCATCGTTGCCGGTTGACGGCACGAGCCCGCCCTCTGTATGATGGCGATGGACCTGACACCGCACGCTCACCACACAGGAGGCATGAACATGCGCGCACGCTTCGGGAGAGCCACCCTCGCTCTGGTCGTCCTGCTGATGGCTGGGGGCTGCGCCACATCCGAGGAGTGGGCCGAGTGGAAGGCCCACACCACCCACTTCGCCTCGGACAAGCACATTGGTTTCTCGTGGCGCAACCGGGAGGGCCAGGCGCCGCGCGTCGCCCGCTCGGACATCGATACCGCGCGCGCGGAGACCTGGTGGGGCAAGGCCATCACCGTCAGCCCCGACCAGATCTTCCAGAACTGACCGCCAGAACCAACCCCCAGAACCAAGCCGATGACGCGCTGGACGGCAGTGGCGATCGCGGCGGTGCTCCTCGGCGCATCGCCGTTCCCGGTCCCGGCGGTCCCACCCGACGACGCCGTTCTGTCGCTCGAGAAGTACTCGACGCCGAAGGGCAGGAGCCTCGGCACGGCCTATCACGCCCAGCTCCGGCAGTTCTCCGAGCAGATCTATCACTGCGTGCCGTGGGTGGACATCCGGAAGCACGGCCTGGGCTTCAACAAGCCCCGCTTCGCCACGGCGGATGACCGCTACCTGTCGGTGTGGCTCGAGATCGACCAGCACGAAGAGAAACAATTCGCCGCGCTCGGCCGGGAGCTCCGCCAGTCGGCGATGTTCTCCCGCTACGGGGTCGAGATGCTGCGGCGGCTGGCGGCCCTGCCGGGCCTCCGGACGGAGCCCACCCTCGAGGGCTTCGGGGTCATCCTGACCTGGCCCAAGCCCGGCACCAACGGCAAGCCGGGTGTGCAGCCGGTGAACGAGACGCTCGCCCTCTTCGTGGACCGCGCCAGCCTGCTGGACTTCCTGGCCAGGAAGCTCACCCCGCCGGAGCTGGCCGCGCGCGCCAAGTTCACGCTCTTTGACGGCCAGCAAGAGGTAGGGCGTCTGCCGCTAGAGGTCTGGGAGGACTCCTTCATGACCACCTTCAAGCTCCCGGACTACCAGCCCCCGAGCGGACGTCCCTGCTGACCCGTCGCTTCACCCCGCCCACCGCCGGCCCCCGGCCGGACGCCTCGTAGCGGCCTTCCCCACGCAGCCACCGCTGTCGAATCCTGGGCTCACGGGACGCGTCTATAGGAGCAGAGCACGAAGACGGGCGGCGACGGCAGCAGCGAATAGCGCCTGACGCCGCAACGTCAGAACTGGCACGGGTTTGACAGCGCTGGGGGGGGTTCGCTAGCATGAAGTGCGGGTACACGGAATGAAGGGTCCGATCCGGCAGAAGACGCAGTTCTCGCTCATCTACGTCCTCATCGCGGCTCTCGTCCTGTCCGTGCTCCAGAGCTGGCTGCTGGCTCCGCAAACCGTCGAGGTCCCCATGAGCCGCTTCCTCGCTCTCGTGCGCGAGGAAAAGGTGGAGCGGGTCTCGCTCACGGACAAGGAGATCCGGGGCACCCTCAAGCCGGGCGCCCTGCCGGCCGCGGCCCCGCGCCCGGGCGACCGCGTGCGCACCTTCCTCGGCGCCGAGCCCACCGTCGCCATCTTCACCACCACCCGCATCCCGGGCGTGGACGACTCCACCCTGCTCAAGGAGCTCGAGGCGCACAAGGTGGAGTTCTCCGGCCGGATCGAGAACACGTTCTGGCGGGACCTGCTCTTCGGCTGGATCATGCCGCTCGCGATCATGGCCGGCATCTGGATGTTCCTCATGCGGCGCATCGGCGGCGGGACCACGCAGGCGCTGTCCTTCGGACGGTCCAAGGCGAAGATCTATGACCGCAAGGAGCTCAAGACCTCCTTCGCCGACGTGGCCGGCGTCGAGGAAGCCAAGGCGGAGCTGATGGAGGTCGTGGACTTCCTCAAGAACCCGAAGAAGTACCAGCGCCTGGGCGGCCGGAT
>JACOVB010000085.1 GCA_016177555.1 Candidatus Rokuibacteriota bacterium | reverse complement strand
TGGCCAGTCCTCCTGGGATTGTCTGGATCCCCCTGCCGATCGTGGGTGTCCGGTGAGCCCCCAACCCGGGCGGGCCCGTGCGGGGGATGCTATGCGATGGAGAGCAGGCTTGTCAAGCCCATCTTGCCCGGATCAGTAAGTTATGAGAGTAATAGCTGCTGAATGCGCAAGGAACTCATCTCCACATTGGCGATCACGCAAAGGGCAGAGCGCCCGGCGGACTCGTGGCGCAGGACCGGAGGGGGCCGATGAAGGATGGACAGCTGCGCCCCATCGACGTGGACATCATCCGCTGTCTCCAGGACGATACCCGGAGCTCGTACGCGAAGATCGCCGCGCGACTCCGGGTGCCCGAGTCCACCGTGCGCCATCGGCTGAACCGCCTGATCAAGGACGGGGTCGTCGAGTTCGCGACCCTCACGAACCCGCTCCACATGGGCTATCAGATCTGGGTGCTGATCGACATCCAGACGGAGCTTCACCGGGCGCGAGCGATCGCCGAGCACATTGCCGAGGCGCCGGAGGTGTACTGGGTCGGTGTCACCACCGGCACCCGCAACCTCCACGTGGGCGCCGTCTTCCGCTCCAACAAGGAGCTGGTGGACTTCATGTCGGGCTGGCTCTGCAAGGTGAAGGGCATCATCGCCACGACGACGACAAGCATCCTCGAGCTCACCAAGCGTAAGTGGACTATTGGAGTTCCTGAGGACATGGTCGGCAAGGGACCGCACGGTTCGAGAAGGCGGCTGACGAGGAAGGGACGACGCTGAGACGGGCGGCTCGGGTCGGCGCCCTCCCGGGGCCATGGCTCGCCCGATCGTCCCCGGCTCGGAGCGGCAGTGCAGGGACTGCCCGGTCCGGAGCCGCTGCTGGGCGGGGGGGCGGGGCATTCAGGCATTGCCGTCCGCCATACTCGCGCAGGTATGGGTCAATGCCGCTTCTTGCCTTTGCGTGGGGTTCGTGAGACAAGTGAAGGCCCAATCGACATCCATCTTCATCGCGACTCCAGCGGAGGCCCACTCATGAAGAGCCGTCTCACCGTCGTCCTGATCGCGCTCCTGGCCAGTACGCTCCTCCCGGTTTCTCGGGCGGAGGCCCAGCAGAAGACCCTCGTCGTCACGGGCTACGGCGGCCGCTGGTCGGATGTGATGAAGAAGGCCCTCGTCGAGCCATTCGAGAAGAAGCACGGGGTGAAGGTCGAGATCGTCACCGGCATCACGACCGAGTGGGTGGCGAAGCTCCTGGCCGCCGGTCCCGACAACCCGCCGTTCGACGTCGTCTTCGGCAACGAGCCGCCCTTCCCGATCCCGCGCGCGCGCGGGTTCTTCGAGAAGCGCAACGAGACCCTCGCGCCCAACATCAAGGACCTCTACCCGAAGGCGCTCATCGGCGATACCAGCGTCGCGATGTTCTGGGGGCGCATCGGCCTCGCCTACCGCACCGACTCCGGCATCAAGAAGCCGGCGTCCTGGAAGGACTTCTGGGACGAGGCCTACACGGGCAAGCGGGCCACCTACGTCATCGGCAACACGCTCGGCATCAACTTCCTCTTCATCGTCTCGAAGATCTTCGGCAAGGACTACTTCGACATCGATGCCGGGCTCGCCGCCATCAAGCGCGCCCAGCCCAAGCTGGTGGACTTCACGGGCACCGTGGAGAAGCAGCTCGAGCAGAAGGAGGTCGTGATCGCGGTGCTCCACGACGCCTCCGCCTACGATCTGCAGAAGCGGGGCATCCCGGTGGACTGGGTGGCTCCCAGCGAGGGCCAGCCGATCCTCGACCAGATCGTCCAGGTCACGCGCGGCTCGAAGAACAAGGAGCTGGCGTGGAAGTTCATCGACGCCTACCTCTCGCCCGAGGTGCAGCTGGCCTTCGCCACCGAGCTCTTCTGGAGCCCCACCAACAAGACGGTGAAGGTGCCCGCGGACGTGGCGAAGAAGATCATCAGCGAGCCGGCCGCCGTGGACGGGCTCGTGCTCTTCGACTGGGCTCACGTCGCCACGCAGCGGCCCCAGTGGACCGAGAAGTGGAACAAGGCGATGCGTTGACCGAGGCTCCCCGCGCAAGCGGCACCGTCACGCTGACCAACCTGGCCAAGCGCTTCGGCGCGACGCGGGCGCTCGACGGGGTGTCGCTCGCGGTGGCCCCGGGCGAGTTCTTCACGCTCCTCGGCCCCTCCGGGTGCGGCAAGACCACCACGCTGCGCTCCGTGGCGGGCTTCGTGACGCCCGACGCCGGCGACGTGGCGATCAACGGCACGGTGGTCACCCGGGTGCCCCCGCACCTGCGGCACGTCGGGATGGTCTTCCAGCACTACGCCCTCTTCCCGCACCGCACCGTCGCCCAGAATGTGGGCTTCGGCCTCCGCATGCAGCGCGTCGATAAGGCGGAGATCGCCCGGCGGGTGGCCGAGGCCCTGGCCCTCGTCCAGCTCCCAGGCCACGGCGGGCGCTATCCCGGTCAGCTCTCGGGCGGCGAGCAGCAGCGCGTGGCGCTGGCCCGCGCGCTCGTCACGCGCCCGGCGGTGCTCCTGCTCGACGAGCCGCTCGGCGCGCTCGACAAGAAGCTGCGGGATTACATGAAGATCGAGCTCAAGCGGCTGCAGCGCGAGGTCGGCATCACCACGATCTACGTCACGCACGACCAGGAGGAGGCGCTGACCATGTCCGACCGCATCGCGGTCATGCACCGCGGGCGCGTCGAGCAGGTGGCCGCGCCGCGCGGGCTCTACGAGACGCCCGCGACCGCGTTCGTGGCGAGCTTCATCGGCAACATCAATCTGCTCGCCGGCCGCGCCGCCGGCTCGAACACGGTGGCCTGCGGCAGCGCGACGCTCGCGGCCACCGGCGCCGCGCCGGCCGGCGCTGCCGTCGCGGTTGCGCTCCGCCCGGAGCGGGTCCGGCTCGACCCCACCGGGGCCGTCGACACGGTGCTCGCCATGACGGTCGCGCACGTCGTCTACCAGGGCGAGACCGTCCGGTACATCCTGAAGAGCGACGCGGGGCTCGAGCTGCAAGCCCTCGAGCTCGGCGAGGTGCGCTTCACGGCCGGCGCCCGGGTGCGCGCGGGCTGGGCGGCGGCCGATGCCCAGATCATCCAGAAGGAGATCGCATGACCAAGGTCGGCTTGATCACGGTGGGGCAATCCCCGCGCAGCGACGTGGTCCCCGACATGGCGGCGCTCCTGGGCGGCGACGTCGAGATCGTGGAAGCGGGGGCGCTGGACGGGCTCAGCCGCGAGCAGATCGCGCCGCTCGCCCCCGAGGGGGACGACGAGATCCTCGTCACCCGGCTGGCCGACGGCTCGTCGGTCTTCGTCGGGAAGACGAAGGTCATTCCCCGCATCGAGGCCCGGATCGCCGCCCTCGAGGATCGCGGCGTCGCCCTCAACGTGCTGCTGTGTACCGGCGAGTTCCCGAAGCTCGCCGCGCGCCGGCCGTTTCTCGAGCCGCAGCAGCTGCTGCTCGGGCTCCTCCGCGCGATGACGTTCCCCGGGCGCCTCGGCGTGCTGACGCCGTCCGAGCGCCACGTGCCCCAGACCGCCGCGCGGTGGCGCGGTTGTGGCTTCGACGCGCACGTGGCCCCGCTCTCGCCCTACGAGGAGCACGATCCCGCAGCGGTCCGCCGCGCCGCCGACGCGCTGCGCGCCGGCCGCGCCGGCCTGGTGGTCATGGACTGCATCGGCTTCCGCCGCAAGACGCGCGACGAGATCGCGCACCTCACCGGCGCGCCGACGCTGGTGGCGAACCTGCTCGTGGCCCGCGTGGCCGCGGAGCTCCTCGGCCGCTGATCCGTGACCCGCGGCGCCCGCGTCCTGCTGCTCGGGCCGTACGTGCTGCTGCTCACGGTGTTCTTCACGGTGCCGCTCCTGCTCCTGCTCGCCATCAGCCTCTCGCGGCAGTCGTTCGGCCAGCTCGAGTGGACGCTGACCTTGCAGCACTACATCCACTTCTTCACGGACGCGTACTACCTGGGCGTGCTCGCGGACACCCTCTGGCTCGGGGCGATCACCACCGTGGTCTCCCTGCTCCTGGGCTATCCCCTCGCCTACCACCTGGCCCGCACCCGCTCGCGCTGGAAGCCGCTCCTGATCGTGTTCATCCTGTCGCCGCTCCTCGTCGGCATCGTCATCCGGTGCTACGGCTGGATGATCCTGCTTGCCGACCGCGGCCTCATCAACGCGACGCTGGTGCAGCACGGATGGCTGACCACGCCGCTGCCGCTCATGTACAACAAGTTCGGCGTGACGGTCGCGCTGGTCCACGTGTTCCTGCCGTTCATGGTGCTGTCGCTCACCGGCGTGCTGAAGCGCATCGAGCCCGAGCTCATCGAGGCCTCGCAGACCCTGGGGGCGTCGCCCCGCCGCGCCTTCTTCGAGGTGACGCTGCCGCTCTCGCTGCCCGGCATCCTCGCGGGCTCGCTGCTCGTCTTCTCCCTGGCCATCAGCTCGTTCGTGGTGCCGATCCTGGTCGGCGGCTTCAAGGTGCACGTCCTGCCGATGGTGGTGTACGAGCAGATGCTCTCGGTGTTCGACTGGCCCTTCGGCGCCGCCAACGCCTTCGTGCTGCTCCTGATCTCGGTGGCCCTGATCGCCGTCTACATCAAGGTGACCGAGCGCGCGCTCCGGGGGATCGTGTGATCCTGCGCGTCTCGGTGGGTCTGGTCTACGCCTTCCTGCTGCTCCCGCTGGTCATCGTGGTGCTGGCCGCGTTCAACGCCGGCAACTACTTCACGTTTCCCCCGCAGGGCTTCTCGCTCAAGTGGTTCGCCAACTTCTTCCAGCGCCGGGAGTTCATGCAGGCGCTCTGGCTCTCCACCGAGCTGGCGTTCTGGACCGCGGTCGCGTCCACCGTCATCGGGACGGCGGCCGCCATCCCGCTGGTGCGCGGACGCTTCCGCGGCCGCGATCTCCTCAACGCGTTCGTCACCTCCCCGCTGCTGCTGCCGCAGATCCTCACCGGGGTCGCGCTGCTCCAGTTCTACACGCTGCTCAAGATGCAGGCGTCGTACGGGGCGCTGCTCATCGGGCACATCGTGGTGACGACGCCCTACGTGATCCGCACCGTCACCGCGACGCTCACCCACTTCGACCTCGCGCTCGAGGAGGCCGCGCAGAGCCTGGGCGCCCATCCGGTGCGCGCGTTCTTCGAGATCACCCTCGGGGTGATCAAGCCGGGCGTGGTGGCGGGCGCGATCTTCGCCTTCGCCATCTCCTTCGACAACTTCACCCTGTCCCTGTTCCTGACCAGCGCCAAGCTCACCCCACTCCCGATCGAGCTTTTCGCCTATCTCAAGTACTCGTTCGACCCCACCGCGGCCGCGGTATCCGCCTTCGCCATCGGGGTGGCGCTGGTGCTCGTCCTCGGCATCGCGCGCTTCATGGGGCTCGAGGAGTTCACGGGGTTCTGATGCGGATCTCCCCATGAGACCCGTGGGCGCGGAGGAGATCGAGAGCCTGGCCATCGGCGCCTGGATCCTCGGCACCGGCGGCGGCGGCAGCCCGTACCTCGCGCTGCTCAACATGCGCCAGCTCTACCGGACGGGCGTGGTGTGCCGGCTCATGGGCGCCTCCGAGCTGGCCGACGACGACCTGGTGGCCGTGGTCTCCAACATGGGCGCCCCGCTCGTCGGCCAGGAGCGCCTCACCGACCCCAAGACGATGGCCCTCGCGGTCACCATGATGGAGGAGTACCTCGGCCGGAAGTTCCGCGCCGTGATGTCGCTCGAGATCGGCGGCGGCAACTCCATCCAGCCCTTCATGGCCGCCGCCATGCTGGACCTGCCGGTCGTCGACGCCGATTGCATGGGCCGCGCGTTCCCCGAGGCGCAGATGACGAGCTTCGCCATCCACGATCTGACGATGTACCCCCTGACCCTCGCGGACGTCCGCGACAACGCGGTGGTGGTGGCGCGCGCGGCGAGCTGGAAGTGGATGGAGCGGATCAGCCGCAAGGTCTGCGTGGAGGTCGGCTCGATCGCCTCCACGTGCAAGGCCCCCCGGACGGGCAAGGAAGTGAAGGCGTGCGCGATCCTCGGCTCCACCACCAAGGCCATGAGGATCGGCCGGGCGGTGCAGGCCGCGCGGCGGGCGCACCGCGATCCGATCGACGCGGTGCTCGAGGTCGAAGCCGGGGTGAAGATCTTCACCGGCAAGATCCACGACATCGCGCGCCGGACCACGGAGGGCTTCCTCCGCGGCACCGCGACGATCGAAGGCCTCGACGACTTCCGCGGCCACGACTTCAGGCTCGCGTTCCAGAACGAGTTCGCGGTGGGGTGGCTCGACGGCGAGCCACGGGTCATGACGCCCGACCTGATCTGCGTGCTCGACACCGTCTCCGGCGACGCGATCGGCACCGAGACGCTGCGCTACGGCCAGCGGGTCACGGTCATCGCGCTGCCCGCGCCCCCGATCCTCCTCACCCCGAAGGGGCTCGAGCACGTCGGCCCGCGCGCCTTCGGCTACGACCTCGACTTCCGCTCGGTGTTCGCGTGAGACGGCGGATCGGCATCGACGTGGGCGGCACCAACACCGATGCGGTACTCCTGGAGGAGGACGCGGTGGCGGCCGCGGTGAAGACGCCCACCACCGCGGACGTGACGACGGGCATCACCCGCGCCCTCGCCGCGCTGGTCGAGCGGGCGCCCGCCGCGCGCGACGCCCACGCGGTCATGATCGGCACCACCCACTTCACCAACGCGGTGGTGCAGCGGCGCGACCTCGGCCGCGTCGCCGCGGTGCGCATCGGCCTACCCTCCGGTGCCTCGCTCCCGCCGTTCGTCGACTGGCCGGAGGACCTCGCGGCCCTCGTGCGCGGCGAGATCGTGATGCTCGAGGGCGGCCACGAGTTCGACGGGCGCCCGCTCGTCCCGTTCGACGCGAAAGGCATGCGCGCCGCCGCCCGCCGGATCCGCGAGGCCGGGATCCGCTCGGTCGCGGTCTCCGCGGTCTTCTCGCCGCTGAACGCCTCCTGCGAGGAAGAAGCCGCCTCCATTCTCCTGGAAGAGTGCCCCGATGTGACGGTCACCCTCTCCCACCGGCTCGGCCGCATCGGCCTGCTCGAGCGCGAGAACGCGAGCCTGCTCAACGCCTGCCTCATCGAGCTGGCCCGGACGACCACGCGCGCGTTCGCCCACGCCCTGCGCGCGAGCGGGATCGCGGCGCCGCTCTACCTCACCCAGAACGACGGCACCGTCATGCTGGCGGAGGCGGCGGAGGCGTATCCCGTCTACAGCTTCGCGTCGGGGCCGACGAACTCGATGCGCGGCGCCGCGTTCCTCTCGAAGCGGGATGAGGCCCTGGTCATCGACGTGGGCGGCACCACCACCGACATCGGAAGCCTGCGGCACGGGTTCCCCCGCGAGGCCAACAACGTCGTCGAGATCGGCGGCGTCCGCACGCTCTTCCGGATGCCCGATCTCCTGTCGCTGGGCCTGGGGGGCGGGACCATGGTCGGGACGGCGCCGTCGCTCACGATCGGGCCGGCCAGCGTGGGCTATCGCCTCACCGAGCAGGCGCTCGTGTTCGGTGGCGACGTCCTCACCGTGACCGACGTCGCGGTCGCCGCGGGGCTCATCGACCTGGGCGACCGCGCGCGCGTGGCGTCGCTGCCGGCCGCGCGGGTGGAGGAGGCCCTCGCGCGCATCCGCAGCATGATCGAGGAGGGCGTGGACCGCATGAAGACCGACGCGGGCGAGACGCCGCTGATCGCGGTGGGCGGCGGGTCCTTCCTGGTGCCGGCGCGCCTCGCCGGGGTGTCCGAGGTCCTCAACGTGCCGCACCAGGCGGTCGCCAACGCGGTGGGCGCCGCGATCGCCCAGGTGAGCGGCGAGGTCGACCAGATCTTCCAGGATCTCTCACGGGACGAGGCGATCGCGCGCGCCCGCCAGCTCGCCACAGACAAGGCGATCGCGGCCGGCGCGGACCGCGCGACCATCAACGTGGTCGAGGTGGAGGACCTTCCGCTGGCCTACCTGCCCGGGAACTCCCTGCGCACCCGCGTCCGGGTCGTCGGAGACATCGCGCGGTAACGACCTGGCAAGGGCCAGGCGCATAGTCAGGACACAGGCCCTCTCTGCGCTGCCGATCCTCATCGGTGTGCGCATCGACTCCTTCCAGGCCGCCGTGATGACGTTCGCCCTGCAGTCCTCGGCGTTCTTCGCCGAGGTCTTCCGCGGCGGCATCGTGTCCGTGG
>JACOVB010000084.1 GCA_016177555.1 Candidatus Rokuibacteriota bacterium | reverse complement strand
GTCGAGGATGTCCAGCTTCCGCATGTGATGGTTGCCGGGAACCCATAGCTTCCCGCCCGACACCGCCGTCGTCCCGCCGATCCTGTCGGTTTTCTCGAGGTCGGCGTCGCGGCTGCCGCGCTCCCGCGCGCGCAGCGCGGCCACCAGCCCGGGGCCGCCTGAGCCGATCACGATGACGTCATAGGCCCTGGGCTCGCTCATGGGTGACCTCGCACCGGCCTCAGCCTCGCTCGGCGGCAGGCCGGGCGCCGGGCGGGACGAAGGTCGGCCGCGCGGGGGGCAGCGGGGGCAGCTCCCAGCCGCCGGTGGCGCGGGGGCGGACGTCCCGATCCACCATGACCTCGAGCACGGTGGGCCGGCCCGAGGCCAGGGCCATCTCGAGAGCGCCGCCCAGGTCGCCGGGCTTCTCGATGCGCAGGCCCTGGGCCCCAAAGGCGCGCGCCAGCGCCGCGAAGTCAGGCGAGTAGAGGTCCCCGGTGGCCTCGCGCACGAAGCTCGTGGCGATCTCGCGGCCGCCGAAGAAGCCGAGCTGCAGGTCGCGGATCGAGACATAGCCCTGGTTATTCCAGATGATCCAGACGGCCGGCAGGTCGTACTCCACCGCCGTGGCCAGGATATGGGGGGCCATGAGGAAGCCCCCGTCGCCGCAGACGCAGACGCAGGGCCGCGTCGGGGCCGCCAGCCGGGCGCCCAGCACCCCGCAGACGGCGAAGCCCATGCCGCCGAAGCCCCAGGATTGCAGCAGCATGCCCGGGCGGCGCACCTCGAACTCCTGCACCAGCCAGTTGTGGTGGACGCCGACGTCGGCGAGGACGATGGCGTCGTCGGGCAAGGCCTTGCGAAGCTCGAGGACGAGCCGCTCCGGCCGGATCGGGACGGCGTCCGACGCGCGATCCACCCGGCGCGCCTCTTCCCAGGCGGCCCGCCACGCGGCGATCTCGGCGTGCCAGGCCGCAGAGGCCGCCCCCGCGCCGGGCGCTCCCGGCAGCAGGGCCAGCATCTGCCCGAGCACCTGCCGCGCATCGCCGATGATTCCCACCGTTGCGGGATAGTTGCGCCCGAGCTCGCCGGGGTCGCGGTCCACGTGGATCAGCCGCGTGGGCGGGATCTCGTACGAGACCCCGGGCAGCCAGGCGCTGCTCGCCCGGTCGTCGAAGCGTGTCCCCAGCGCGAGGAGGACGTCGCAGGAGCGCCCCGCCTGATTCGCCATGTAGGTCCCGTTCCGCCCCACCGGGCCCAGGGCCAGGGGGTGGCGCTCGTCGAGGGCGCCCTTGGCCATGGGGCTCGTGATCACCGGCGCCCGGAGCCGCTCGGCCAGCCGGCGCAATTCCTCCTGCGCGCCCGCCGCGATCACGCCGTTGCCGGCCAGGATGACGGGCCGCGTGGCGGAGGCGAGCAAGGCCACCGCCTCGGCCACGGCCGCGGGGTTGCCCGCCGCGTCGCTGTGAAGGCCCCCGCGCCAGGATCTCGGATCCGGCACCTCGACGTCGGCCTCCTCGACGAAGACGTTCAGGGGCACGTCCAGGTTCACCGGTCCAGGGCGGCCGGTCAGCATCTCGCGGAAGGCGTCCCGCAGCGCCGTCGGCAGCATGTCGGCGCGCGTAGCCTGATAGGCCCGCTTGACGTACGGGCGGAGGACGCTCGGGAAGTCCGCCTGGTAATGCCGGTAAGTCTCCTGGAACGCACCGCGGTTGAACTGCTGGGTCGGCACATTGCCCGTCACGACGAAGATCGCCGAGGAGTCGAGCATGGCGCAGGCGACGGCCATCGGGAGGTTGGCCGAGCCCGGCCCGCAGGACGTGAACGTGGCCAGCGGCGTCCCGGCCACCCGGTAGTACGCGTCGGCGATGTGGCCGGCGGCCTGCTCGTGATGCACCGAGATCGTCTTGATCGCGGCCTGGTGGCGGTGGAGCGCGTCGAGCAGGCCGATATTGCCGTGCCCGCACAACCCCACGGCGTAGGGCACGCCCTCGCGGGCGAGGTACTCGACGATGATGTCGGCCCCTGTGTACATTGCCATGGCGGTCTCCCGGCGAGCCAGTTGGGGCGGTGTCGCCGCCCCGGCGCCAGCGGCGTGGCTCGCCCGCGTCAGGTTGTCTCCTCCCGGGCGCTCGCGCTCCGCAAGCGCTCCGTGATGCTGGGCACATCCCGCAGGATGGCGCTCGTGAAGCGCCGCACGATGGGGCCGGCCCGCTCGGTCTCCGCGCGGGCCGCCAGCCACCCGGTGTCGGCCGAGAACGCGTTCCAGCATCGCTCGCGCTCGGCCAGGCTCTGCCACTGCATGCGTCTCTCCAGTCCCCGCGGTGCGGGGGGCCTATCGGAGCAGGAGTTGCGGCACGGACACCGAGAACCACGGCACGACGGTGAGCACCAGCAGGCCCACGCACAGCACCACGAGGAAAGGGAGCAGCGGCCGGGTCACCTCGCCCAGCGTCACCTGGCCGATCGAGCAGGCGATGATGAGGCCGACGCCGGCGGGAGGGATGAACAGGCCGATGCCGGTGGCCGCGATCACCAGGATGCCGTAGTGGATGGGATCGATGCCGAGCTGCTGCACCATCGGGAACAGGATGGGGACGAAGATGATCAGCGCGGGCAGGCCCTCGAGGATCGAGCCGATGAAGATGAAGATGAGGCTGTTGACGACCAGGAAGAACCAGGGCGCGGAGGAGACGGCGGTGATGGCGCGGGCCATGAGGTCCGGCAGATGGTTGACGGCCATGAGGTACGCGAACGTGGAGGCCGCCTCGATGAGCAGCATGACCGTCCCCGTGGCGATGCCGCCGGTGTCATGTAG
>JACOVB010000103.1 GCA_016177555.1 Candidatus Rokuibacteriota bacterium | reverse complement strand
GCGTCGCCACCCCTACTCCCGGCTGACGGCGACCTTGAGGTGGGCGGTGACGTCTCCGTGCAGGCGGATCGGCACACTGAACTCGCCGAGGGCCTTGATGGGCTCCTCGAGCGCGATGCGGCGCCGCTCGATCTCGATGCCGTGCTGGGCGAGGAACGCGGCCACGTCGGCCTTGCCGACGGACCCGAAGAGCCGTCCCTCGTCGGAGGCCTGCCGGCTCTGCGTGAACGCGAGCGCCTCGATGGCCACCGCCTGCGTCTCGGCCTCCGCGCGCAGCTTGGCGGCCTGGCCCTCGTGGCGCGCCTTGATCGTGTCCAGGTTCTTGAGATTGGCTGCGGTCGCGTTGAGCGCCAGCTTCTGGGGCAGGAGGTAGTTCCGCGCGTACCCGTCTGACACATCCCGGACCTCGCCCCGACGGCCCAGCGTGGCCACGTCGTCCAGCAGGATGATCTTCATCGCGAACTCCCGGTCCTCACTCTGCCGTGTAGGGAACGAGCGCCACCGTGCGCGCCCGCCGGATGGCGTGGGTCAGCTGACGCTGGTGCCGGGCGCAGCTCCCGGAGATGCGCCGCGGGGTGATCTTGCCCCGCTCGGACACGAAGTTCCTGAGCCGCCGGACATCCTTGTAGTCGACCGGACCCACCTTGTCGACGCAGAACTTGCAGACCTTGCGCCGCCCGAACCGGCGGCGCTTGACGGGCTTGCTTGCAGGGGGAATGGCGTGATCCTCCTAGAAGGGGACTTCCTCGTCCCCTTCACTCAGTGGTTCGACGGCGGCGGGCGCGCCGGGCGCGGCCGGGGCCTTCGTTCGGCCCATGAACTGCACGCGCTCGGCCACCACCTCGACGACGTTGCGCTTCTGACCGTCCTTCGTCTCCCAGTCGCGCGTCTGGAGCCGTCCCTCGACCATGATCGGGCTCCCCTTGTCCAGGTACTCTCCGCAGCTCTCGGCCTGCTTGCCCCACACCACGACGGTGAGAAAGCAGGTCTCCTCCCGTTTTTCGCCACTCTGCGTGGTGTAGTTGCGGTTGACCGCGAGCCGCAAGTCCGCCACCGCGGTCCCGCTCGGCGTGTAGCGGAGCTCCGGCGGACGCACGAGGTTGCCCATGAGAAACACCCTGTTCAGGCTCGCCATCAGACGACCTCCTCGACGACCGGGGCTTCCGGCTTCGGCGCGGACCGAACCCGCTTGCGCACAGGGACGCGGGTCGTGAGGTGACGCAGCACCTGCTCGTTCAGCGTGAGCTGCCGCTCGAACTCCTTCACGACGGCCGGCGTGGCGGAGGCCTCGATGAGGGCGTACGTCCCTTCGCGTTGCTTCCGGATGTCGTAGGTCAACCGGCGTTTGCCCCAGTTCTCCGTCTTGCCGACCTGCGCGCCCAGAGCGCCGAGGTTCTCCTGCAGCCGCGCCAGCAGCGCTGCAATGTCCTCGTCCGTGGGCCGTGGATCGAAAATCACCAGGATCTCGTACGGATACAGTGGCTTCACCCCCTCACTCATGTGAACACCCGAATCTGAAAGCGACTCACGTTACCAGAGCCAGCCCCGCAAGACAAGCGCAGCACCCGTGACCACCTCCATCTCCTCTGGTACAACGCCGGGCCGGAGGCGGTCAAGACGTGGACAAAAAATGACACGGCCCCTGCCGTTGCGGGCAGGGGCCGTGCGCGCTGCCCCGTCCTGCTCCGGGTCTAGTACATGTCCCCGTGCGGCATCGCCGGGGCGGCCGCCGGCTTCTCCTCGGGCAGGTCGGTCACGAGCGCCTCCGTGGTCAGCAGCAGCCCGGCCACCGACGCGGCGTTCTGCAGCGCCACGCGCTCGACCTTGGTCGGATCGATGATCCCCGCCTGGATCATGTCCACGAACTCCAGGCTCTCCGCGTCGAACCCCCGCGTGGCCACCTTGTCCCCCTTCACCTTCTCCACGATCACGCTGCCCTCCAGCCCCGCGTTCTCCACGATCTGGCGGATGGGCTCCTCGAGCGCGCGCCTGACGATGGTCGCGCCGACCTTCTCGTCGCCCTCGAGCTTCAGCGCGTCGATGCTGAGAGCGGCCCGAAGCAGCGCGACGCCACCGCCGGGAACGATCCCCTCTTCCACCGCCGCCCGGGTCGCGTTCAGCGCGTCCTCCACCCGGGCCTTCTTCTCCTTCATGGCGGTCTCGGTCGCGGCGCCCACCTTGATCACCGCCACGCCCCCCGCCAGCTTCGCCAGCCGCTCCTGCAGCTTCTCCTTGTCGTAGTCCGACGTCGTGTCCTCGATCTGCGTCCGGATCTGCTTGATCCGCCCCTCGATGGTTCCCGTCTTCCCGGCGCCCTC
>JACOVB010000165.1 GCA_016177555.1 Candidatus Rokuibacteriota bacterium | reverse complement strand
GCTGGCGGGTGATGTAGCGCCGCATCTGCGAGAGTGCGGGAGCGGGCCCTTCGGTCCCCTCTCCCACGAACGGGGGAGAGGGGAGGGTGAGGAGGCGCTCGTCCCGATCCGGAGAGGTTCCCGCTACTTCTTGCGCGGGGTTGCGAGGAACATGCGGTCAATCTCGTCACGCGGCGCCGCGTACTCGATGCGGTTCGCGATGCCCCAGACGCCGCGGAGGCCCCACTTGAAGAGGTAGGCGGCGTCATCGAAGAGGAGCTTCTGGGCCTTGACGTAGATCTCGGCCCGCTTCTTGGGATCCAGGCTCGAGCGACCGGAGAAGATCAGGTCGTCCAGCTCCTTGTTGCAGTAGTAGCTCCACGTCTCGCCGCACTTGAACACGTCGTACAGGATGGCGTCGGCGTCGAAGATCGAGTAGTAGCCCCAGGACCAGCCGAACATGGGGCTCGCCTTGTTCTCCTTCACCCGCGCGACGAACACCGTGTTGTCGCCCGTGTAGTTGCGCTTGACGCGGAAGCCCGCCTTGGTGAGGTCCGACACGATGGCGTCGTTGGTCTGCTGCGTGGCGGGCTCGACGACGGGTGGGCCCTCGTGGAAGGTGATGTCCACGCCGTTCGGGAAGCCGGCCTCGGCCAGGAGCTTCTTGGCCCTGTCCAGGTCCTGCTTGTAGGGCTTGAGATTCGGGTCCCAGCCGAAGGCCATGGGGTTGACGCCGGTGGCGACGCGGTCCCCGAGGCCGTTGAGCACGTGCTTGATGACGCCGTCGATGTCCACCGCCAGGTTGGCCGCCTGCCGCACCCGCCTGTCCTGGAAGGGGTTGGGCCCCCCGCGCCCCGACTGGTCGAGCTGGAGCATGGCCGTGCGGAGGATGGGCGAGGTGATGGTGCGCGAGCTGCCCGACTTGTTGATCACGTCCATCTGGTCGGGCGGCACGGCCTTGATCACGTCGACGCCGCCCGAGAGCAGCTCGGCGATCTGGGTGGCCTGCTCGGGGATGATGCGGATGCGCAGGTTCTTGAAGTGGGGCTTCGGTCCCCAGTAATCGTCGTTCCGCACCAGCACGTGCTCCTGCTTCCGGCTCCACTTCACGAGCTTGTACGGTCCGGTGCCGACGGGGTGCTCCTGCATCCAGTCATGGCCCTTCTCGGCGATCACCTTGGCCGACTGCATCACCTGCGCGGTCATGCGCTCGACGAAGAGCGGGTAGGGGCCATCGGTCTTGAAGCGGACGGTGGAGTCGTCCACGACCTCCACGCTCTTGATCTTGGCGTGGTTGCCGCGGGCCGTGAGCTTGTTCTTGGGGTCCAGCACCCGGTCGAAGGTGGCCTTGACGTCCTTGGCGCCGAACGGTGTCCCGTCGTGGAACTTCACGCCCTGGCGCAGCTTGACCTCCCAGGTCGTGTCGTCGAGCGCCTTCCACGCGGTGGCCAGGTTCGGGCCCACCTTGCCGGTCTTGACGTCGCGCGCGGCCAGGTGGTCGAAGACGTGGTAGCCGAGAATGATCGCCTCGCGCAGCACGTCGTTGGGCGGGTCCCAGGTCGCGATGTCCGACTGGAGCGCATAGACGATGGTGTCGTCCTTGGTCTGGGCGTCGATGGCCGCCGGGGCGGCGACAGCGAGCGCCAGAAGCAGCGCGGTGAAGAGAGTGAGGGCACGACGCATGGCAGCCTCCTTCGTCTTCGAGGCGGAGCAGCGGGGTCGGTGTGGCACGAGGGCCACATAGTAGCCACGGGGCAACCGCTTGTCAAACCGCGCTGCGGCGTTCCCCGGGGCGCTCCGACCGCGAGACGCAAGATTGACAATGCAGCCGGCCCGCCACCATAATTAGCCGCGTTCACGCGCCTTCGATGACGACCACATCACTCGTGCTGGTGACCGGCGGAGCGGGCTTCATCGGCTCCCACCTGGTGGAGCGGCTGCTGGCCGACGGCCACCGGGTGCGGGTCTTCGACAACTTCTCCACCGGCAGCCGCGCCAACCTGGACTTCGCGCGGGGCGAGCGGCGCCTCCAGGTGGTCCGCGGGGACCTGGTCAACCTCGCCGCGGTGAAGCGGGCGGTGGCCGGCGTGTCCGTGATCTTCAACCAGGCGGCCATGCGCTCCGTGCCGCGCTCCGTCGCCGACCCGCTGGGCGCCAACGCCTCCAACGTCACGGGCTTCCTGCACCTGCTCCACGCCGCGGCCGGCCAGCGCAGGAAGCCGCGCCTGGTCTACGCCTCCTCCTCGTCCGTGTACGGCGAGCGCCCGGACCTGCCGAAGCGCGAGGATCAGCCCCTGGCCCCGATCTCCCCGTATGCGGCCACCAAGGTCGCGGGGGAGATCTACGCGGGCGTGTGGAGCCGCCTCTTCGGCGTGGAGACGGTGGGCCTGCGCTACTTCAACGTGTTCGGCCCCCGCCAGGACCCCAAGAGTGAGTACGCCGCGGTGATTCCGCGCTTCATTCTCTGGGGGATGCGCGGCCGGCCCCTGCAGATCCACGGCGACGGGACCCAGTCCCGGGACTTCACCTATATCGACAACGTGGTGTCGGCCAACCTCTTGGCGGCACGCGCGCCGGCGGCGGCCGTCTCCGGCAAGTCCTACAACGTCGGGTGCGGCAGCCGGATCAGCCTCCTCGAGGTCATCTCGATGCTCGAGGGGCTGCTCGGGCGGCCGCTCCGGCGGAAGCACCTGCCCCGGCGGGTGGGCGATGTGCCGCACACCCTGGCCGACATCGGTGCCGCCAAGCGCGACTTTGGCTACGAGCCCCTGGTGGACTTCGACCAGGGGCTGCGTCGGACGGTGGACTTCTTCACGGGAGGCAAGCGATGACTCTCCGGCG
>JACOVB010000097.1 GCA_016177555.1 Candidatus Rokuibacteriota bacterium | reverse complement strand
GCGGTTGAGCGCATGGGGGCGGATGGGCTGGACGATGTGCCGGGTCCTCACGAGGGGCCGCGGCGTGGCCGAGAGCCGGTTGGCGACGGCCGCGAGCCAGTGCTCCTTCCCGCGATGCACGTGAACGACGTCGGCGCCGCCAAGCCGGGCGAGCACGCCCCGCAGGTCACTCACGTCGGTCGCCGGGCTCACGCCCCCCGCGAAGGCCAGCGTCTCGATGTGCTGCACCCCCACCTGCCGCGCCCGCGCGATCACCCGCTCCTCGGTTCCGCGGCGACACACGAGGGTCACGCTGTGCCCCGCGCGCTCCAGCTCCGCGGTGATCCGCGCCGCCCAGTAGGCGTCGGACGACCACCCGCGGCAGGACATGAGCTGGAGCACCCTCACCGCGCCGACTCCCGCCGGGCCAGCACGCTGAGGTAAATCGCTTCCACGTCGGCGGCGTGACGCTCGGGGCTGAAACACTCCTCGGCCCGCCGCCGCCCGGCCTGGCCCATGGCCTTGGCCAGACCAGGGTTCGCGAGAAGCGCACGGAGCGCTGCCTCCACCGCCTCGGGCTCCTCGCCGTCCACGAGGAGCCCGGTGCTGCCGTGAACGATGGCGTCCGGCAGGGCCCCCAGTCGCCGCGCGACCACCGGGCGGGCCGCCGCCATCGCCTCGAGGGCCGCCCGGCACGACTCGTCCGACCCCGGTCCCATGAGCACGAAGGCATCGAGCGCCTGGAGCACCTCGGGGAGATCGGCATCGCGATAGCCGGCGAAGAGCACGTGCGCGCCGAGACCGCGCTCTCGCACCCGCGCCTCGAGCGTCGGCCGCGCCTCCCCCTTGCCGATGAGCAGGAGCCGCAAACCGGGATAGTCAGGCAGGAGACGCTCGAAGGCCGCGATCAGCAGCTCGTGTCCTCGGTGGGGTGCGAGCCGCGCCACCGAGCCGATCAATTGCCCGGGACCGACGCCGAGCTCCGCGCGGATCGGCTCCCCGTTCGAGCCTGCGGCGAAGCGCGTGATGTCCACGACGCCGCCGACGCGGAAGACGCGCGCGGCCGCGATGCCCAGGAGCCGGCAGCGCTCCTCGATCTGGCGGCTCACCGCGATGACGCCGTCCGTGTGGCGGTGGAGCCACGGTGCCGGCCACGCCGCCCTCACGGCCCGCTGGTTGTGGAAGGTCCTGACGAGCGCCGCGGGACCGCGGCTCAGCATGCCGAGCCAGTGATCGTGCGAGTGGTGGACGTGGACGATGTCGACGCCCTCGTTCCGCACAAGCCGCCTGAGTCTGATCACGTCCCGGACCACGGCGGCAGGATGGAACTTCACCTCCAGCGACAGACCTGCCACAGGCTCGATTCCGGCCTCGCGGGCCTTGGCCTCGAAGCGGTCGCCCAGGATCAGGGCCAGCAGAGCGCGATGGCCGCGCGCCTCGATTCCCTTCACGAGACGGATCACGGGATCGGCGCTGCCGGTCCACCACCGGTTCGCGCACACCTGGAGCACCGTCAGATGCCGCGGCATTTACCCTGGGAGCAGCTCGCCGTACAGGGCGAGGAGCCTCGAGATGGACGCCTCCTGGGAGAAGCGCTCCCTGACCAGCGCCATTGCGGTCCGGGCGCGGGCGGCAGCGCCCTCCCGCCCCTCCAGCACGGCCTCGATCACCCGCGCCAGGCCCGGCGGGTCCTCCGGAGGGACGAGCAGGCCCGTGACCCCGTCCTGGACGACCTCGGGGATGCCCCCCACGGCGCTCGCGACCACGGGGACTCCGGCGGCGAATGCCTGAAGCAGGGACTGCGGCACGCCTTCGGTGCGCGTGGAGGCGAGCACGAAGCAGTCCATGGCGGAGAGGAGCGCGGGAACGTCGGGCCGAAAGCCGGTGAACAGCACGGCAGCGGCGAGCCCGCGCTCCTTCGCGAGGGACTCCACCCAGGCCCGCCGCCCTCCGTCGCCGACCAGGAGCAGGCGCGCGGTAGGATGACGCTGCCGCACCAGAGAGAAGGCCTCCAGCAGGACGTGGTGCCCCTTGGATCCCCGGAACATCGCGACGGAGCCGATCACGGGGCGCGAGAGACCGAGCGAGCGGGCCATCTCGTCTCCGCCCGTCAGGGCCTTGAACTCCTCGAGTCTCACCCCGGCCGGCATGGGGATCACGCGATCCGGCGGAACGCCGGCGGCGATCACCAGGGCCCGGATGGCCTCCCCGCTGGTGATGACGCGGTCCGCGAGCCAGCGGTACACGGGGTTCAGCCCCCGGCGGATGGGAATCGACACATGGCGCGTTCGCACCACGGGCACGCCGCAGAGGCGCCCCCCCATGCCCCCCACCCACCCGTCGATGGAGCTGTGGGTGTGGACCACATCGACTCGCTCCCGCCGGATCAGCCCTGCGATGCGGAGCACCGCCCCGACGTCCCAGGGCCCGCGCATCCTCAGCGCGCGAGGCTCGAGGCCCCGGGCCCGGGCGTGCTCGTGGAGGCGGCTCCGGGGCTGGCAGGCGATGAGCACACGCCAGCCGCGGGCCGCGACGGCCACGGCCTCGTCGAGGGTGCGGATCTCCTGACCGCCGAGCCCGAGGGAGGACTCCGTGTGCAGCATCGTCCTCATGACGCGATCGCCTCCCGCACGCGCTTCTCGACCTCCTCCACCGTGATCCCGCGCATGCAGCCATGATCGATGGGACAGCTGCCGCGGAAGCATGGGGCACATGGAGCCCCCCCGCGGACAGCCAGGGCCCGTGGCGACCGGGGCGCCGTCAGCCTCGGGTCCGTGGGCCCGAAAAGCGTCACGGTCGGGACGGACAGGGCCGCCGCAAGATGCGCCACCCCTGTGTCGCCACTCACGAGGCAGGACAGGCGCCTCAGCAGCGGGGGAAGGAGCGCCGGCCGATCGCGTCCGACGAGTGAGCGCGGCGAGGATCGAGACGCCGCGCGGACCTCGTCTGCCCCGGGCCCGTCGGCTGCGGAGCCGAGGAGCAAGGGCGCGAGCCCCGCCTCCGCTAGCGCATCCGAGAGCATCGCGAAGGAGTACGCCCGCCACCGCTTCGCGGGCCCTCCGGCTGCGCCGAGGTGGAGCCCCACGAGCTTGTCGCCCGGAGAGGCGCCCGCCTCCTGCAAGAGGCCATCGACCTCCGCCTCCGCCGATGGATTCGGGGTCACCCGCCACAGCGGCTGCCGGTCCGCGACCTCCACACCCGCGGCTCTCGCGAGGAGGAGATACTCGTCCACTTGGTGGAGCCGCGGTGCCGGTACCGGCAGGGGATCGGTGAGCAGGAGGCGCCGCCCATCGCTTGCGAAGCCGACTCTGCGGCGGGCCCGCCAGAGACGAGCGGCCAGCGCCGACTCGAAGGAACCGGGCAGCAGCAGCGCGAGGTCGGCGGGCTCGCCCGCCAGTGCTTGCGCGAAGCGCCGCCGCGCCACCCACCCGGCAGGGTATGCCAGGAGGAGATCGGCTGTCCCTTGACCTGCGAGCAGCGGCGCCCACCTCCCGACCACCATGATGCGCGCCTGGGGCTGCCCGGCTCTGAGCGCGTGGAGAGCCGGCAGCGCCATGACGGTGTCGCCGAGCCAGTTCGGAGCGCGTACCACGACGATCAGCGCCACAGCTGCCGCTTCTACTTCTGCGCGAGCGAGGCGCCCAGGGCCCGCTTGAGCACCTCGCGCCACTCCGCCTGACCCGACTCGAGGGTCATCCTCACGCTCACGACCCAGAGCGGGAGCCGCGGGAGCGTGAGGTCTCTCAGCCGAACCGCGTCCTTTTCCGTGGTGATCAGGCCCTCGGCGCGGGCTCGTTGGGCCTGCCGGGTCAGCGCGTCGAGGTCCTCCGGCATATACCAGTGGTGATCGGGGAACTCGACGAAGTCCGCCAGCGTCACCCCCATGGCGGCGAGGGTCTCGCGGAATCCCCGCGGAGAGGCCAGACCGGCGAAGCCAACGAGCCGCCGCCCCGCGAGCGCCCCCGGCTCGAGGCGCTCCCCCCCCTGGGCGTCCAGGACGCCGAGGATGCGATAGCTCGCGGTGAGGACAGGAGCGGTGCATTCCTGGCGCTCGAGGGTGCGCGCGACCTCGGTGCCACCGGCACCCTGCCCCCCGTTCGTCACGACGATCAGATGGGCGCGCCTGAGCTCCCCGAGCGGCTCGCGAAGCGGACCCGCTGGAAACAGACGCCCGTTCCCCCACGGCGACCGACCGCTCACCGCGAGCACCTCGACGTCCTTGGCGATGGTGCGGTTCTGGAAGCCGTCGTCGAGGACGATGGCCGAAGCGCCGAGGCGTTCGACGGCGATGCGCCCGGCCTCGTAGCGGTTCTCGCCGACCACCACGGGCGTTCCCGGAAGGCGCTCCGCCAGGAGCACCGGCTCGTCTCCCGCCGCTCTCGGGCCCAGCCGAACCCCGTGCCGGTCGGCCACCACCTGCGTTCCTCGCGTCGCCCGCCGGTATCCACGACTGACGATGGCGGGCACCGCCCCCAGCTCCAAGAGCGTCAGGGCCGCCAGCTCGACCAGGGGCGTCTTGCCGCTGCCTCCCACGGTCAGGTTGCCGATGGAGACCACCGCGCATGGCAGCCGTCCGCTCCTGAGCAGGCCGAGACCGTAGAGCCGGCCGCGGGCGACGAACGCAGCGCGGTACGCCACCGCGAAAGCCGACAGACCGGCGGCGAGCAGCGGATGAGTGCCTTCTTCCCACGCGCGCAGGAGCCAGCTCTCGGGATCGCTGCGACGAACGGCCGTCTCGCTCATGCGGGGCCGGTTTCCTTCCGTCCCCCCCCGGGGTAGAGGTAGCGCGCGACGAGGTCCAGGGTTCTCTCCGCCGCCCCCTGCCGCCCGACGACGGCCTGAAAGCCGGCAGCGCCCATGGCCTTCGCCAGCGTCGGATCGTCCAGGAGCCTGCGCACGGCATGCTCGAGCTCGGGCCCGTCTTGGACCACGAGAGCTCCTCCCGCCGCGGCGAGGAGCTCCGCGCTCTCCCGGAAGTTGCTGGTATGCGGCCCGAAAAGGACGGGTTTCATCCGGAGCGCCGGCTCAAGCATGTTGTGCCCTCCGGCGGGAACCAGGCTCCCTCCCACGAAGACCAGCTCGGCCACGCGATAGAATTGCGCCAGCTCGCCGACCGTGTCGAGCACGATGACGGCGCGCCGGTGTCGCTCCCGGGGGAGCTGGCTGCGGCGGAGAGCCGGCAGCCCCCTCGACTCCAGGATACGCTCCACCTCGGGCACGCGCTCCGGATGGCGGGGAGCGAGGATCAGCGTGAGCTCGGGGAAGGCGGCCGACAGCCGCTGGAACGCCTCCACCACGACCTCCTCTTCTCCTCGATGGGTGCTGCCGGCGATCCACACGCGCTCCTCGGGCCCGAGCCCGAGCAAGCGGTCCCACAGCTCGCGCGCGCCGGGATCTTCCGGCTCCTGGTCCGCCTTCAGGCTTCCCGTGACCACCACTCGCTCGGGCGGCGCCCCGAGCGTGATGATCCGGCGCGCGTCCTCCTGCGATTGCATGGCGAAGACGGAGATCTCCCGGAGGAGCGGCCCCATCAGAGAGCGAATCCGCCGGTACCGCCGGAAGGACCGGTCGGAGATCCTCCCGTTGGCGATCATGCTCGGGATGCCCCGGCGCCGCAGCGCTCGGAAGAAGTTCGGCCAGAGCTCCGTCTCCATCCCGATGAAGAAGCGCGGACGAACGCTGCGGAGCGCCCGGCCCACGGGCCCGGGCAGGTCCAGCGGGAAATACCGGTGGGTGGCCCGCCCCGCCAGCCGATCCTCCACGATCGTGGCGCCGGTGGGGGTCACCGTGGTGAGCACGACGGACAGCTCCGGCCAGCGCCGCCGGATGCCGTCGACGAGCGGGATGGCCGTCACGGACTCCCCCACCGAGACCGCGTGGAGCCAGCAGCGGGGCTCGGGGGGCAGCTCGCGGCCGAGTCCTCCCAGGCGCTCCCGGATATGCGCCGGGTGACCCCTGCCCCTGAGCCGGCGAAGCAACAGCACCGGTGCATAGCCGAGCAGTCCCGCCAGCAGCACCAGCGAGTACAGCCACTGGATCATGCCGCGGCCTCGTCGTCGGCCTGCCAGGTCACGGCGCGCAGGGCAGCCTCGATCTCCTTGCGCGCGCCTTCCTGCGCGTCCCGGCCGCAACGGCGGGCGATCCGGATCGGCTCTCCGAAGCGCACCACGCAACGAGAGAATGGCCGTGGGATGCGGAGCTCGTCCCACGAGGGCATGCGCCAGTCGGAGGAAGCGGCGACGGCCAGCGGGACGACGGCGGCCCCGCTGAGCGCGGCGAGCGTGACGATGCCCGGCTTCACGACCTCGCGCGGTCCCCTCGGTCCGTCCGGAACGACGACGACGCCCCAGCCGGCGCGCAGGGAGCGCAGGAGCTCTCTGAGCGCCGCGGCGCCGCCCCGACTCGACGAGCCCCTGACCGTCTCGAGCCCGAAGCGCGCCATCAGGCGAGCGATGATCTCGCCGTCGCGCGAGCGGCTCGCGAGGACCCGGAGGCGATGTCCCCGGTACAGATACGGCAGGAGGAGGATGCGGGAGTGCCAGACCGTGAAGATCAGCGGGGCGCCGCCCGCCCAGATGGCGGCCACCGCGCCCTCCTCCCGGCGGACGGTGATGGTACGTGCCAGGAGCCTGATCGCCACGGCACCAAGCGCGGGTCCCACCGCGAGCGACAGCGACGCCGGGGCTCTCATCACGCGCGGGCGACCTGGAGCACATCGATCAGGGCCAGACACAGCGTGGCCCCGTGCAACTCCCCGGAGGCTTCGCCCGCCGAGAGCATGATCGCCCCGCACTCAGAGCCCGCCATCGCGTCCCTCGTCGATTCCGACGAGCGCGATGCCGGCCCGCTCGGCGACACCCACCACCACCTC
>JACOVB010000164.1 GCA_016177555.1 Candidatus Rokuibacteriota bacterium | reverse complement strand
CAGGAGTACCACGCCATCACGCAGGCCCTGCGCCGGATCGAGGCGGCGCTCGCCGACGAGGGGGGCCGCCGCGAGATCATCGAGCACGACCTCGCAGCGCTGAAGCAGCACGTCGCGGCGCTCCAGTCCCGGATCGAAGAGATCGAGCAGCGCCTCGGCCGCTGAGATCGGCCTCCGCGGTCGACGCGCTCTCCCCCCCGGCGAGGCCGGAGGCCTCCCCCCCGGCGGAAGACGGCGGCCCAGGTGACGAGTAAGAGCATCCCGAAGAGGAACACGCCGACGGACTCGGCATGGTCTCCGCCCAGCGGCGCCTCGTGAACCAGAGGGCGGCGCCGTCAGAGCAGGGCGCTGAACTCCTCGACCGACAACCGGGCGTGCTTGAGCCGCTGGGGCTGAGCGGACCGCAGCACGTCGGTCGGTGCGCCCCTTCCCCGCTCGCAGCCGGGCAGCCGTCCCGCGCCGGCTCCGCCCCCGAGGCACCTCGTCGACGGGCGGCCGGATCGGTCAAAGGAATGGATTGACGACGCGGACGGCCCCGTCCAGGCGGTCGTGCTCGAAATCCTCGGACACGATCTCGGCGCGCAGAGCGCGCCGGGCGCGCCGGGGTCAGGTCTTGCAATCCAGCACGCCCGCCGCAGGCGCGGGGGTCAGGTCCCGCAATCCTCGGTCAGGACGTGGTCGTGGTCGGTGTCGGCGGCGAGGATCGGCCCCTGCCCGTTGCGAGGGGTCGTCGCGTGATAGAGGCTCTCCGGGAACTGCTCGCGACACGCCCATCCCACGCTCCGACCCTACCCCGGGAGCGAACCGGAGCAGATAGGGACAGGCGACCGTGCGCTCGTCCCATCACCAATGTCGTAATGCAAGACCTGACCCTGCTCATGGTGCTGGTCGCGCTGGTCCTCGCGCTGGCGGCGGGCTGCGCGCGCTCGCCCGAGGCCCGGAACGCGCGGCATCTGGACCGGGGCGACCGCTACGTCAAGGCGGAGAAGTATCGGGACGCCATCATCGAGTACCGGAACGTCCTCCGCATCGAGCCCGCCAATGCGCCGGCCATCCGCCAGCTCGGCCTCGCCCACTTCGCCCTCGGCGAGATGGGGCAGGCCTTCCGCTTCCTGTCGCGCGCGCAGGAACTGGAGCCGGACAATTGGCGCTCGCCAACTTCCTGGTCGGCAAGCGCGATGCCGCCGGGGCCGAACGCGGGTTCAAGGCGGCGGCCGGACTGGCCCCCGTGGGGTCCGCGGCGCGGCTCAGGCTGGCGGACTTTTATCTCCTGCTGCGCCGGCCCGAGGAGGCGAGGAAGACGCTCGTCGAGATGACCGAGAAGGCGCCCGACTTCCTGCCCGCCTCGCGGCGCCTGGCCGAGATCGCCTTCGCCGAGCAGAAGCGGGACGAGGCCGTCAAGGCCCTGGACGGCCACCTGCTCCGCGGCCGGGTCCACCTGGCGAAGCGCGAGACCACCGAGGCCATCCAGGAGTTCCAGATGGTGCTCAAGGCCGAGCCCCGCCTGGCACCGGTGCGCCATCAGCTCGCGCTCGCGCATCTCCAGGCCGGCAGCCCCCGGCAAGCGAAGACAGAGCTGAAGGAGGCCGTGACCCTCGCCCCCAACTTCGCCGATGCCGTGCTGCTCCTGGCCGACCTGAACATCAAGTCGGGCGCGGCGCAGCCCGCCATCGAGGACCTGGACCGCTTCCTCGGCCGCCAGCCGAATGCCGCTCCGGCCCTGGTCCTGCCGATGATCTTCGCCCACGGCACTTCTGGTGCCCGCGCCCTGATGGACTCGGAGAGCGCGCGAGCGACCTCACCGACGATCTGGAGATGGTGGACGATCCAGCTCTGGACCAGCTCATCTGCTTCGAATGTCTGCCGGCCGCGGGCAGCGTAGCGCCCGATGCGGGCGATGGCTTCGAGGGCGTGGCGGAGCCGCTCCCGGGGATCTCTCAGAGCGGCACCGCCTCGCGGAGAACACGGGCGCGCATGCTCGGCCTGAGCCCCTTCTCGGAGATGACGTCGACCGGACGTCCCAGCAGGGATTACAGGTCCATGAGCAAGCCGCATATGTCGAGCAAGTTGCGCCCAGACTCCAGCTCGATGAGAAAATCCAGGTCGCTCGTGGCGTCCGCCTCACCCCGCGCCACGGATCCGAAGACGCGCACATTGCGCGCCCCATGCTCGGCGGCGAGCCGCAGCACTTCGTCGCGCCTCTCTGTGAGCCGATCATCGATGCCCATCGAACCTACCTTCCCCTGGGGGCGTGTGTCGGACATGTGACGAGTCCAACCCCGATCAGCTTCGCACAGGAGCGTCGCATGGGTCCTCGGCACGGTGCCGGGCTCGCTACCTCTCGCCTCGACCTATCTCGCGAAGCGCGAGCCCGCTAGGGCGACGGAGGTGTCCCGGCGGCTCGTTACGAGAAGGGGCTGGCGCTCAACCCGCGCTTCGCCCCGGCGGCGAACAACCTGGCCTGGGTGCTCTCCGAGCACGGCAGCGACTGGGACAAGGCGCTGACGCTGGCCCAGACAGCGAAGGAGTGGGCGCCCGAGGACCCGCAAGTCTCCGACACCCTCGAAAGAAATGTCCCGTAAGTCACGCTGCCCGTAGTTCGACGCTGAAGCCGAGAGCGTGCAGGCGCGCAACCAAGCGTTTCGCGAGCTTCGCCTTGTCCCGGCGGTCGAGATGGTCGGCCCCGAGGTCCCGGGAAGCGACGCCATCCCTGAGCATGTCGTAGGCGGCAGTGAGCATCGAAGCCGCGACCGCGATGATGGCCTTCTTGGGCCCCCGGCGACTCTTGAGGCGGAGGAACTGAGCGCGGAGGGAGCCGTCCTTCTTGCGGGCGGCGGCCCATGCGCCTTGGACGAGGGTGGTCTTCAGCCAGGGGTTGCTGGGGCGGATGCGGGTGGACCGGCGCTTGCCGGCACTCTCGT
>JACOVB010000096.1 GCA_016177555.1 Candidatus Rokuibacteriota bacterium | reverse complement strand
GTTCTGGACGATGGGGTAATCGCGCCAGAGGATGGCCTGCACGAGGAAGCGGGCCAGCCCGGGCAGGTTGAACACCTGCTCGGTCACCACGAGGCCGCCGATGAGGAAGGCGAACTCGATGCCGATCACGGTGACGACCGGCAGCATGGCGTTCTTCAGCGCGTGCCGCCAGATCACGACCCGCCCGGTCTGCCCCTTGGCCCACGCCGTGCGCACGTAGTCCTCCCGCAGCACCTCGAGGAGCGACGAGCGCGTGATCCGCATGATGAGCGCGGAGGAGCGGTAGCCGACGGCCAGCGCCGGCAGGGAGAACTGGGCGGCGTGGAGCTGGAAGTTCTCAGCCGGGGACACGTAGGTCACGGGCGGGATCCACCCGAGCCAGGCGACCAGCCCGAGGATGATCACCATGCCGAGCCAGAACGACGGCATGCTGAGCCCGGCCAGGCTGAGCACCCGGAGGACGTAATCGAGGGTGCTGTCCTGCCTGACGGCGCTGATCACGCCGGTCGGCACGCCGAGCACCACCGCCACGATCATGGACAGCGCGGCCAGCTCCACGGTGACGGGGAGGAGCGGCCGGATGATCTCCCATGCCGGGAGATCATAGCGGTAGGACTTGCCGAGGTCGCCCGAGAAGATCTGCCGGAGCCAGTCGAGGTACTGGATCCAGATCGGCTTGTCCAGCCCCAGCTCCCGCATGATCTCCGTGCGGGCGGCCGGGTCCACGAAGCCCGCGGTCGAGAAGAGGATGTCCACGATGTCGCCGGGAGCCAGCCGCAGGAGAGCGAAGATCACGACGGACATGCCGAACAGCGTGAGGACGGCGATGGCCAGTCGCTGAACGAGGTAGGTTCTCACGCGGGACCCCTTACACGGGCCGGGGGAGGCGGCCCGCCCCCCCCGGCCTGCTCGCCTCCGGCGCCGGCGCCCCTACTTGTCTCTCCAGACTTCCTGCATCCGGCCGAAGTTGTAGATGTTGTGGTGCGGGAGCATGTTCTTCACGTGCGGCCAGTGCGTGAAGTAGTCCATCCGATGGTCCAGGATGGGGCGCGGGGCCTCCTCCTCCAGCTTCTTCTGGATGGCGGCCACCAGGGCGAGGCGCTTCTTGGGGTCCAGCTCCTGCGACTGCTGGTCGAACAGCTTCCCCAGAGACTCGTTGCAGTAGTGGCTGTAGTTGCGCGGCGACCCGCAGGCGTAGTTCTCGTAGAAGTTGGGGTCCGGGTCGTCCACGCCGAGCCCCGTGAGGTTGGCCCCGATCTGATACTCGCCGCGGGTAGCCATGGCATGCCACTGCGCCGTCTCGATCTGCTTGAGCGAGGCCTCGATGCCGACCTGCTTGAGCTCGTTGATGACGAAGGAGGCCATGTCGACGTAGATGGCGATGGCGCGGGTGGCCATCTCGACCCTGAGCGGCTGCTGGGGCGTGATGCCGGCCTCGGCCAGGAGCTTCCTGGCGAGGGCCTTCATGTCCTCGGGCTTGCCGTAGCCCGGCACTGCGGCCAGGTCTTTCCCCATGAGCCCCCAGACCCCATAGGGCCTGGGCGCCATGGCCGCCCCGGGCACCGCGGCCCCCTGGTGGACGGCCTGGATGAGGGCGCGCCGGTCGATGGCGTAGCTCACCGCCAGCCGCACTTTCGCGTTGTCGAAGGGCGCCTTCTTCGCGTTCATGATGATGTTGTCGGTGACGGCGGTGGCCACGGGCGTGACGACGAGCTGGGGCAGGGCCTTCTTGAGCTGCTCGGCCGCGGTCTTGGTCGTCTCGCCCGGCATGGCCACGTCGAGCTGGCCCGCCTGGAGCGCCGCGGTCCGCGTTCCCCGCTCGACGATGACGATGTACTTGAGCCCGTCGAGATACGGCCGCCCCTTGACAAAGTAGTCCGGGTTCTTCACGTACTCGACGAACTCCCCCTTCCGCCACTCCTTGAGCTTGAAGGGGCCAGTGCCGATGCAGCCCGTCCGGTAGCTGGCGGGCGGGATGTGCGCCGCGTACACGGGCGTGTAGCCGGAGGCGAGCATGGCGAGCAGGGAGGGCTGGGGGCGCTTCAGGCGGAACACGACGGTGTGGGGATCCGGCGCCTCCACGGCCTCCACATTGGCGTACCAGTCCTTGCGCGGGTTGATCCGCAGCTTGCCCTGGGCCTCCGGCGCCCCGCGCAGCATGTCGAAGGTGAACTTGACGTCGTTGGACGTGAAGGGCTTGCCGTCGTGCCACTTGACGTTCTTCCGGAGGAAGAAGACGAGGTTCCGGTAATTGTCCTGCCAGGACCACCTCTCGGCCAGCTCGCCGATGATGGTGTCCGCGCTCTCGACCGACTTGAGCGGGTCGAAGAACACGAGGTTGTTGAAGCACGGGCTCGCCGGAAACACCACCGAGATCGTCGCGGTCTCGTGGATGGCGAAGCCCTGGGACAGATCCTCGCGAAGCATGATGTTGATCGCGCCGCCTGACTTCGGTGCTTGAGCCGCGGCGGGCCCGAGCGCGGTCCCCACCAGACCCGCCAGCGCGAGAACTCCAACGATGGTCGCAAGCCGCCAGTTCCTCATGTGCCGTTCTCCTCTCTTGCGGGAGACACCTGC
>JACOVB010000105.1 GCA_016177555.1 Candidatus Rokuibacteriota bacterium | reverse complement strand
GCTCACGCCTTCAACCCACCCCCCGCGAATTTCACGGATCCCGGCACCATCGCCATGCTGCAAGAGGCCTACCTCTTCTGGCGTATCGCCAAGGGCGGACCCGGGCTGCCGAAGGAGGCCACGCCCTGGAACTCGGTGATGCCGGCGTGGGAGGACCGCCTCGGCGAGGAGGAGATCTGGAAGGTCATCCTCTACCTCTACGACGCCACAGGCTACCAGCCGCGGCGCTGGGAGGAAAGCGAGCCCAAGCACTCGCTGCTCCCGTCTCCCGTGAGGCTCGCGGGTCTTCCGGGGCTCGAACGTCTCGCTCCGCGCGCGGCCGAGGCCCAGCCGGCGGGCGATCCGGCCCAGGGCAAGGCGGTGTACGAGAAGAAGTGCCTGCTCTGTCACGGGGAGAAGGGCGACGGGGCGGGACCGGGCGCCTCCCTGCTCGATCCGCGCCCCCGCGATTTCACCAAGGGCAAGTACAAGATCCGCACCAGCGCCTCCGGCCAGGCGCCCACCGACGCGGACCTCTTCCGCATCATCTCGGACGGCATGCCGGGCACCTCCATGCCAGGCTGGAAGGGGCTGCCCGAGAAGGACCGGTGGAGCCTGGTGGCGTATCTGAAGACCTTCGCCCCCGACGCCTTCAAGGAGGCTCCGAAGCTTGCCGTGCTGCCGAAGGAGGTGGCCTCCTCCAAGGAGTCGCTGGCGCGGGGCAAGGAGATGTTCGAGGCCATCGAGTGCAACAAGTGCCACGGCGCCGGGGGGCGGGGCGACGGCCCTTCGGCGCCCGAGCTCAAGGACGACTGGGAGCAGCCGGTGCGGGCCGCCAACCTGACGACACCCTGGAACTTCCGCGGTGGCGGCACCGTCAAGGACGTCGCCATGCGACTGGCCACGGGGCTCATGGGCACGCCGATGCCGACCTTCATCGACAGCGTGGAGAAGCCCGAGGATACCTGGCACGTGGCCAATTACGTGACGTCACTCGGCCAGGACAAGCCCGCCTTCGCCACGATGCTGACGGTGCGCTCCGCCGCGGGCTCCATCCCCGACGACCCGGCAGCGCCCTTCTGGGCCCAGCAGCCGACGGCCGCCTTCCCGCTGGCGGGGCAGGTCATCGTGGACCCGCGCAACTTCAATCCCTCCATCGACATGGTCACGGTGCGGGCGGTGTACACCGACGCCGAGATCGCTTTCCACCTGACCTGGGACGATCCCACCAAGTCCGCGCCTGATGCCAAGGCCAGGACCTTCGCCGACCAGATCGCGCTGCAGTTCGCGGCCGGGCCCGCCGAGGGCAACGAGCGTCCCTACGTGCTCATGGGCGACGGCGCGAACCCCGCCTACCTCCTCCGCTGGGCCTCTGACGCAGGCGTGGGGGCGGCCAATGCCGCGGGGCTCGGGACGCTGACCCCGCAGGCGGGCGAGGCCGTCCAGGCGAAAGGCACGGCGGTTTTCGCCGACGGTCAGTACCGCCTCGTGATCAAGCGGCCGCGCGTCACCAAGGATCCCGGAGATCCAGAGTTCTCCGCCGGGCGCTTCCTCTCGGTCTCCTTCATGGCCTGGGACGGCGGGGCCGGAGAGACCGAGAGCAAGATGTCGTTCTCGTCGTGGTACTACCTTCGCCTGGAGGAGCCAGGCTCCACTCAACCGTATGTCGTCCCTCCGCTGGTGATCCTCGTCACTGTCGCGCTCGAGCTGGCCGTGGTCCGGCGCGCGAGGCGCCGGGCCCAGGGGGGATAAGGAGGAGCACATGATGCGTCACTGGACAGCAGCGCTGTGCGCACTGGGTCTCGCCGCCGCTCTCGTGTGGGCGGGCTCAACCCCCGTCACCGCCCAGGGGGCGGGCTCCATCGTGGGCGAGGTGAAGTTCTCGGGGACGCCGCCCGCACCCAAGACCCTCAAGGTCAACAAGGATACGCAGGTCTGCGGGAGCGACAGGCCCAGCGAGGAGCTCGTGGTGGGCGCCAACAAGGGCATCAAGAACGCCGTCGTGTCGCTCGGCGGCGCCAAGGGCCCCGCGCCCAAGCCCGCGCAGAAGCCGGCGCTGGACCAGAAGGGCTGCCAGTTCACCCCCCACGTGCTCGTGGTGCCGGCCGGGGCGGAGATGGACATCCTGAACTCCGACGGCATTCTGCACAACATCCACACCTTCTCCTCGGCCAACCCCGCCATCAACAAGGCGCAGCCGAAGTTCAAGAAGGTGATGACCGAGAAGTTCGACAAGCCCGAGATCGTCAAGGTGCAGTGCGACGTGCACGGCTGGATGCAGGGCTGGATCGTCGTCGGCGCGCATGCCGCCTATGCGGTGAGCGACGGCGGCGGCGCCTTCAAGCTCGACAACGTCCCGCCCGGCAAGCACAAGGTGGAGGTCTGGCACGAGAGCCTGGGCAAGCTGAGCCAGGAGGTCGAGGTCAAGGCCGGCGCCCCCACCAAGGTCACCTTCGAGATGAGCAAGAAGTAACGCCCGAGTCGCTCGGCGGCGGGCCACGACCCGCGGTAGAATTCTGCGGGCGCGGCCCGCCGCTCGTTTCGGCGACCGTCGCGAGTCAGGGCAGCACGGTGACCGACGAGCGCGGGGCCTTCCGCATCGACCAGGTGCCGCCCGGCGCCTACAAGGTCACCATGGCGATGACGCGGTCGGGGTACTTCCGCGCGGCCGCGGCGAGCCAGGCGGGATCATCCTTCTGCTCGCCAACGACGGCCAGCAGCGCCACGCGGCTCATGTTGTGCCGCTTCATGGTCTCCACGTAGGCGTCCACCGCCCTGGCGCTCGACACAAGCGAGTGCGCGTCGATGAGCGGGCCCGAGTAGTCCGCCGCTTCCACCGGGGCCGCGGCGAGGAGGGCGAGGAGCGCGGCGAGCAGTGCCGTGGCCCGGCTCATGCCCGGGTGCTCCGCTCCGCGGGGATCTTGTGCCTCAAGCCGAGCAGCTCCAGCGTGGTCTTGCCCTTCTGGAGCTCCACGCGCAGCGTGGCCTCCTTCTCGACGATGGCGCGCGCCCCGGCGATGGCCTCCTCCAGCCGCTCGGCGGGGACGATGACGACGCCATCGTCGTCGCCGAAGACGATGTCCCCCGGCCTCACGGCAACGCCGCCGATCGTTATCGGCACGCCGATCTTGCCGAAGCGCTCCTTCACCGGCCCGCCCGGGTGGACGCCCGCCGCGAAGGTGGGAAAGCCCAGCGCCCTGAGCCCCGCCACGTCCCGCACCGGGCCGTCCACCACCCAGCCCGCGATGCCCCGCTGGCGGGCCGCGAAGCCCATGAGGTCACCGACCAGGGCCGTGACGGGGTGATTCCCCGCGTCGACGACGAGCGCGTGGCCCGGCGGGCACAGCTCGAGCGCCCGGTGGATGGTGAGGTTGTCCGCGGCGGGCGTCTTCACGGTGAAGGCCGGCGCCACGAGCCTGAGT
>JACOVB010000104.1 GCA_016177555.1 Candidatus Rokuibacteriota bacterium | reverse complement strand
CTTCCCGAGTGGAAGCGCGCCCGCGTGGTGAAGATCGATCCCGACGCCCCGCAGCTGTCCGTGCGCCGCATGGCGCTTCGCGAGGGCAAGATCGTGTACATGGCAGTGCCGCGGCTGCGGGCGTCGGCCTGCTTCATCGAGCTCGATCCCGCACGGCTGGGCGCGAACAGCCGACGGGCGGCGGGCATCAAGGGGGCGGCGGCTCTCGGCCGCGCCGTGACGTCTGCCGCCGTCCGGCCCATCGATTTGATCGTCTGCGGCTCGGTGGCCGTCAACGGCCGCGGCGCGCGCGTGGGCAAGGGGGGCGGTGACTCCGACCTGGAGTACGGGCTCTTGCGCGAGCACGGCCTGGTGACGGCGCGAACCCCCGTGGTCACCACGGTGCATCCGCTCCAGCTCGTGCCGCACGAGATCGAGATGCGGCCCCACGACATCGTGCTCGACTGGATCGCGACCCCCGAGGGCCTGCTGCACTGCGGGGGCGGCCTCACGCGTCCGCGCGGCCTCTACTGGGAGTATCTGGATGCCTCGAAGACAGCCGCGGTGCCGGCGCTGGCAGCAATCCAGTCCGCGTCTCACCGCTCCTGAGAGGAGCCTCATGGATCTCGGACTCAAGGGCAAGACGGCGTTCGTGGCGGCGGCAAGCAAGGGGATGGGTCGCGCCTGCGCGCTGGGGCTGGCCGCCGAGGGCGCGCGCGTCGCCCTGTGCGCCCGCAGCGAGGGCCCGCTCCGCGAGGCTGCGGAGGACGTGCGGAAGCGCACCGGGGCCGAGGTGCTTGCCGTTCCGGCCGACCTGAGCCGGATGGAGGACGTGGCGCGCGTCATGGCCCGGACGGCCGAGGCCTTCGGGGGCGTGGACGTGCTGGTCGCCAATGTGGGCGGGCCGCCCCCCGGCGGCTTCGACCAGATGACGGACGAGCAGTGGAAGCAGGCCTTCGAGGAGGTCCACCTGTCCACGGTGCGCCTCATCCGCGCGGTGCTGCCCCACATGCGCCAGCGGAAGTGGGGTCGAATCCTCGCCATTCAGTCCTCCTCGGTGAAGCAGCCAGTGGACGGGCTCGTCCTCTCCAACGGCATCCGGCCCGGGGTGGCGGGGCTCTTCAAGACGCTGGCCACGGAGGTGGCGAAGGACAACATCACGGTGAACCTGGTGCTGCCGGGGCGGATCATGACCGATCGATTCATCCACCACCAGACCGAGCGGGCGCAGACGGCCGGTCGGAGCCTCGAGGCGCAGATCGCGCTGTCGGGCGCCGACATCCCGGTGGGGCGCGTCGGCACCCCGGAGGAGTTCGCGAACATGGTTGTGTTTCTCGCCTCCGAGCGGGCCTCGTACGTCACCGGCGCCGCCATCCAGGTCGATGGAGGCCTCATCAAGAGCGTGGTGTAGGCTGCGGCCTCCGCGGGGCCCGGGCGCTCGCCGGTGATCGTCGCTTTCTGGAAGGCACTCAGGGGGTTCGGCGCCCACCGCGGCCTCTTCATGGCCGCGGGGCTCTCCTTCTATCTGCTCATGTGCCTCATCCCCATGCTGTTCCTCGCGGTCTCCGTCCTCGGCTTCGTCCTGACCAGCGAGACGGCGACCCAGGCCGTCCTCGGCCAGATCTCCCAGATCATCCCGGTCTACAAGAAGGAGCTGAGCGACGTCCTGACCCGCCTCATCGCCACGCGCAAGCTCTCGGGGCTGCTCGGCACCGGGATCCTGCTGCTCTTCTCGACCCAGCTCTTCGGGGCGCTGCGGCTCGTGATGAACGACATCTTCGGCGTCAAGCGCGGGCGGGGCTTTCTCCGCGGCATGCTCTCCGACGTCATCATGCTCTCCGTGATGGGGACGCTCTTCCTGGCGAGCGTCGGCATCATGGACCTGTTCTTCTGGCTGCGGACCTTCGTGCTGACGCCATCGCTGATGCCGCGCCAGTGGATCCGCTGGATGTTCGTCGGGCTGTCGCTGGGGCTCAACGCGGGGCTGTTCTTCGTTGCCTACCGCTACTTCCCGGGCCGGAAGATCCTCGCCGGGGCGGCCCTCGGGGGCGCGCTCCTGGGGGCCGTGCTCTGGGAGATCGCCAAGCAGCTCTTCCGCTGGTACATCATCACAGTCGGGGTCTACGATCAGATCTACGGACCACTGGGCGTGCTGGTGGCGCTGGCGATGTTCGCTTACTACACGGGGATCGTCCTCATCCTGGGCGCGGAGTATGGCGCCGCGCTCGAGGCCTGGCGCCGCTCCCGCCGGTAGGGCGGCCTGGGTCGATTGCTTCAGGCGGCACGCGGCGGCTCACGCGCCGTCGCGGATATGTTAGGGTGATCCGGCCATGGACACGCCATCTCCACCGCCGCTCGAGGGCCTGCGGGTCCTGGAGCTGGCCCATCTGATCGCGGGGCCCATCTGCGGCATGTACCTTGCCGACATGGGCGCCGACGTCGTCAAGGTCGAGTCCCGTGACGCCCCGGACGCGGGCCGGACAGTGTACCGGGCCTTCCGGGGGGGGGAGGGCGTGCTCCATCTGACGGTGAACCGCAACAAGCGCGCGGTGTGCGTGGATCTGCGCCAGGCGCAGGGGCTCGCGGTGTTCCATCGCCTCGCCGAGCGGGCCGACGTGATTGTCGAAGCGTTCCGGGGCGGCGCGGCGGAGCGGCTCGGCATCGTTTACGCATCGCTCCGGGCGGCCAATCCTCGACTCATCTATTGCTCCCTCTCGGCCTTCGGCCCGGGCGGCCCGTGGCACGACAAGCCCGGCCTCGACGCGCTGGCGCAGGCGCTGGGCGGAGTCATGGCGATCACCGGTGAGCCGGACGGCGGCCCGGTGCTGTGCGGCGCGCCGGTGGCGGACACGATCGGAGGACTGCTCGCCACCCAGGGCATCCTCACCGCATTGCTGGCCCGCCAGCGCTCCGGACAAGGGCAGCGGGTGGACGTCTCGCTGCTGGACGGCATGCTGCTCGCCCACACCGCCAGGCTCTCCGTCTTCCACGAGACCGGGGAGGAGCCCGGGCGCCGGGGCAGCGGCCATCCGGAGATAGTCCCGTACCAGGCCTTCCGCGCCCAAGATGACTGGTTCTTCGTGGCGGTCTGGAAGGACGCGACCTGGCGCCCGTTCTGCGAGATCATCGGGCGCCCCGGCCTGGCGGACGACCCGCGGTTCCGCACTCGCGAGGCCCGTGTGGCCAATCGCGCCGCGCTCGTGCCGGTGCTGGTCGAGGTGTTCGTGGACAGGAACGTTGCCGAGTGGATGGAGGCCCTCGAGCGCGCGGATGTGCTCTGCGCGCCGGTGGCCGGGTACGCGCAGATGATCGCCCATCCCCAGGTGGTCGCCTCGGGGATGATCGTCGAGCAGGACCATCCGCGCGCGGGGCGCTTCAAGACCATTGCCACGCCGGTGAGATTCGAGAAGACCCCGGGGACGATCCGCACGCCTGCCCCGGCCCTGGGCGAGCACACGCGCGAAGTGCTGAGGGAGATCGGATACGCCGAGGGGGAGATCGAGGCTCTCGGCGCCCGCGGAATACTCTAATCCAGAGGCCCGAAGTCACTCCGAGGAGACAGAACACATGATGCTACAGGACAAGGTCGCCGTCGTGACTGGCGCGGCCCGCGGCATCGGCCGGGAGATCGCCCTTCTGATGGCCCGCCACGGCGCGGCGGTGGTGGTGAACGACTACGGCGGGGGCGCCGACGGCACGGGCGGCAGCTCGGCCCCGGCCGACGAGGTCGTGAGCCAGATCAAGGCTCTCGGGGGCCGGGCCGCGGGCAACTACGACTCGGTGACCACCATGGCGGGCGGGCGGAACATCGTCAAGACGGCGCTGGATCACTTCGGCCGCGTGGACATCGTGGTGAACAACGCCGGCATCCTCCGCGACCGCATGATCTTCAACATGACGGAGGAGGAGTGGGACGGTGTCATCAACACGCACCTCAAGGGGTGCTTCGCGGTGACCCGCGCGGCGGTCCCCCACCTGCGCGAGCAGAAGTGGGGGCGCATCGTCAACATGACCTCCACCTCGGGGCTCGTGGGGAACGTGGGTCAGGCCAACTACGCCGCCGCCAAGCTCGGCATCGTGGGCTTCACCAAGGTGGTGGCGCTGGACATGGCGCGCTACAACGTCACCGCCAACTGCATCTCGCCCTTCGCGTGGACGCGGATGATCGGCACCATCCCCACCGAGACGGAGGCGCAGAAGGCGCGGGTGGAGAAGATCAAGAAGATGGGCCCGGAGCACATCGCTCCCGTGGCCGTGTTCCTCGCCTCGGACGCTGCCAAGGAGGTCTCGGGGCAGGTGTTCGGCGTGCGCGGCAAGGAGGTCATGCTCTTCGGCCACATGCGCCCCATGCGGAGCGTCCACCACGACCTGGGCTGGACGCCCGAGCGGCTGGCCGACATGTTCCCGGGCACGCTCAAGCACCACCTGGTGCCGCTGGAGACGTCCGGCCAGTACTTCAACTACGACCCGCTCGTCTGAGCATGGACAGGGCGCCGGCTCAGGCCTGACGCGGGCATGGAGACCCCCTACTTCAACCGGCAGAAGGCCATCGCCGATCCCGCCGGGGCCGCGCGGATCCTCGGTGACCCTCTCGCGAAGCGGAAGTTCGTCCTGGCGAACGTCCCGCAGCTCGCGAACACGTGCTGGGTCTTCAACACGGACAATGGCCGGCGCTTCGAGGAGCAGATCGAGGGCGGCGCGGGAGCGTCCCCGCCGGCCTCCGGGACGTAGCCCGATGCCGGTCGACGTCCACGTCCGCCTGCTGCCGCCGCGGCGGTCCCGGCGGCCCGTGGCGGCCGCTGCGGGGCTCTGCATCGCCGCGGTGCTCGCGGCGGGGCTCGCCGGCGGGACGGAGACGCCCCGCCAGCTCCTCATCACGGCGGGGGAGGTCATCGACACCGGCGCCGTCCTCTGGGTGCGCGCGCCCGAGCCGGGGCCCATCGCCTTCCGCTACGGCCCCATGGATGGTCCGCCCACAGGCCGGGGCCGGGTGGAGGCCGCATCCGCCAGCGATCTCACGGTGAAGATCAGGATGAGCGGGCTCACACCCGGCGGGCGGCATCGCTACACCGTCGAGCAGGGGGCGCTCCACGTGGACGGCGAGTTCGTGACCGCGCCGGCCCCGTCGACGGCCGCACCCGTCACCTTCGCGTGGAGCGGGGATCTCGGCAGTCGGACGGCGTGCCGCCACGTGACCGACGGCTACCCGATCTTCCGCGTCCTGGCCAGGCGCGCGCTGGACTTCTTCCTCTTCGTGGGCGACACGATCTACGCCGATCATGTCTGCGAGGGCCCCGACCGCGTGCCCGGCTCCGCCTTCGTCGCCCGGACGCTACCGCAGTTCTGGGCCAAGCACCGCTACAACCGGTCCGATCCGGCGGTGCAGGAGCTCTTCCGGCGTAGTTCCGTCTACGCGATCTGGGACGACCACGAGGTGAGGAACGACTTCTCGGGCTCGGTGGACAGGCTGATGCCCACCGGACGCCAGGCCTTCATCGACTACTTCCCGATACAGCCGCCGCGCTCGCAGCCGGGACGGCTCTACCGGAAGTTCCAGTGGGGCCGCCTCCTCGAGGTGTTCATCCTCGACACGCGGCAGTACCGGAGCCCCAACAGCGATCCCGACGGGCCGGAGAAGACCATGCTCGGCCCCGCCCAGAAACGGTGGCTGATCGAGGGCGTGACGGCATCGAGGTCCACGTGGAAAATCATCGTGACCAGCGTGACCCTGTCGGTCCCCACGGGCCGGGGCGCCCGGGACTCGTGGAGCAACGCCAATATCCTCGGCTTTCCCGAGGAGGGGGGCTCGGGCTTCGCCGTGGAGCGCGACGGCATCCTTCGCGCTTTTCGCGAGGCGGGCGTGAAGAATCTGGTCTTCCTCGCCGCCGACGTGCATCACGCCGAGGTGCTCCGCCATCACCCCGGGGCGGGGTGGTCCTTCCACGAATTCATCGCGGGCCCGCTCTCGGCCTCGCTGGGGCGCCCGCGCCCGACCGATCAGGGGCTCAGCTCGCGCACCCTCTATGGCCTCGGCGAGATCGAGAACTTCGGCGAGGTCGCCATCGCCGAGGCGGGCCTCACCGTGCGCATCGTGGACGTCACGGGGCAGGTCCGCTTCACCCACACCATCGCCCCCGAGCGGTAGGGCAGCGCTGGGTCCGACTGGGCGGGGAGCCTCCCTCAGGGCCGAGCGCGGAGCAGGGCCTCACCGAGGCGCAGCCCGGTGCGCGCGAGGAGAGGGAAGAGGGGGTCATAGCGGCGCGCAAGAGCGTCCTTGCCGGCGCGTCCTGGCCTCATGGACAGCCCGAGCGATACCCGTGTATTCACCCCTCGCCCCGCCCTCGGGCCCCCGGACCTCGCCCCGAGCGCCTCGGCCCTGGAGGGTGGGACCGCGCTTCGCCCTCCGTGGCTTTCGCCACTCACGGCCACGTCAGCATCTGCGGCGCTCCCGGGGCGAGGTGAACGCCGCGTTCGTCAAGGGGGCGCTGCTCGAGAAGGCGGCCGGCTCGTCGAGATGGGCGCCGCCGGCAT
>JACOVB010000119.1 GCA_016177555.1 Candidatus Rokuibacteriota bacterium | reverse complement strand
CTCTCGCTCTTCCTCGTCGAGACCGACGATCCCGGCGTGAGCGCGCGCGACCTCGTCAAGGTCGGCAACCACTCGTCCTCGACGGCCTTCGTGAGTCTCGAAGACGTGCGCGTCCCCGGCCGCCGCCTGCTCGGCCAGGTGGGGCAGGGGCTCGGCCAGCTCAAGGCGACGCTCACCGAGGGGCGCATCCTCGTGGCCAACCGCGGCCTCGGGCTGGCCCAGGAGGCCCACGAGCTGATCCTGCGCTACGCGGGAGAGCGGCAGGCCTTCGGCAAGAGCATCGGCAGCTTCCAGGCGGTGGCCTTCAAGATCGCCGACCAGGCGGCGCGCGTCGACGCCGTCCGGCTGATGATCTACCGCGCGGCCCGGCTTCACATGGGGGGGCGTGAGTGCATCCGCGAGGCCTCCATGGCCAAGTTACTGGCAAGCGAGACCGCGGTGCGCGTCACCGGCGAGGCCCTCCTGCTCCACGGCGGCGCCGGCTACATGGAGGAGATGAAGGTGGCGCGTCTCTACCGCGACGCCCCCGAGGCCTGGATCGGGGAAGGCACCAACGAGATCCAGCTGAGCGTCATCGCCCGGTCCCTCGGGCTCCTCTGAGGGAGCGGGAGCGAGCAGGGAGACAGAGCCCAGACGGCGGCTGAGATCGGCTGCAGAACATCGAGCAGCGCGAGGTTCCGGCGGGGGCGGGCGGGCGACAGCCCGGGTGCCCGCCCCAGGTGAAGGAGCAATCCATGGACCTGACGCCCACTGCGAGAGCCACGACCCTCTCGAAACAGATCACCGAGTTCATGGAGCGCTGGGTCTCCCCGAGCGAGCGCGCCTACTACGAGGCCATCGAGGGCTCGGGTGACCGCCACCACCGCCCCGCGATCCTCGAGGAGCTGAAAGCGGTGGCCCGCGGCGCCGGGCTCTGGAACCTCTTCCTGCCCGATCGCGCCCATGGCCCCGGGCTCAGCAACCTCGAGTACGCGCCGCTGGCGGCCATCATGGGGCGTGTCCTCTGGGCCTCCGAGGTCTTCAACTGCTCGGCGCCGGACACCGGCAACATGGAGATCCTGGCGCAGTACGGCAACCCCGAGCAGAAGGCGCAGTGGCTCGAGCCGCTGCTCGAGGGCAAGATCCGCAGCGGCTTCTCCATGACCGAGCCCATGACGCCGGGCTCAGACCCCACCCAGCTGAAGACGCGCGCCGTCCGGGACGGAGGCGACTACGTCATCAGCGGGCGGAAGTGGTTCACCACGGGCGCCATGCACGCGCGCGTGCTCCTCGTCATGGCCGTGACCGATCCGGCGGCCTCCCGCCACAAGCGGGTGAGCCTCCTCGTGGTGCCGATGGACAACCCGGGGCTCACGGTGGTGCGGGCGATGCCGGTATTCGGCCACGTGAGCGGCCCCGGCGAGTGCGAGGTCGCCTTCGAGGGGGTGCGGGTCCCACGGAGCGCCTTGCTCGGCGGGGAGGGCGAGGGCTTCGCCGTGGCGCAGGCGCGGCTCGGGCCCGGCCGCATCCACCACTGCATGCGGGCCGTGGGCATGGCCGATCGCGCGGTGGAGATGATGGCCCGCCGGGCGCGGACGCGCATGGTGGTGGGCGGGGCGCTGGCCGAGAAGCAGATGGTCCAGGACATGATCGCCACCTCCAGGATCGAGGTGAATGCCGCGCGCCTCATGATGCTCCAGGCCTCCTGGGCCATGGACACCATGGGGAAGAAGGAGGCGTGGCCGCACATCTCCATGGCCAAGGTGATCTGCGCCCAGACCGCCTGCCGCGTGGTGGACCGCGCCATCCAGATCCACGGGGCGCTGGGCGTCACCGACGACGTCCCGCTGGCGGCCATGTGGCGGTACGCCCGCATCCTGCGACTGGGCGACGGCGCGGACGAGGTCCACAAGGCCAAGATCGCCGAGCACGAGATCCGCCGTTGGCCGTGAGCAGGAGCCGCGCGGCGACGCGGGCGCCGCGGTGAGCTCGGAGGCGTCCGCCGCCACGCCGGTGGAGTCGCTCCACGCGGGACTCGAGGTCTTCATCGCCGGCGAAACCGGGCATGCCGCGACGATCCGCACACTCTCGCGGCTTCCCGGCGGCACCATGCGGGAAGCCTGGGCGCTCGACGTGGAGATCGCGGGAGGCGTCTGGGCGGGACTCCACCGCCTCGTCCTCCTCGCGGACTGCGGCGCCGAGATCCTCTACTCGCGCGTCCCCCGCGACGACGAGCTGCGCGTGATCGCGGCGATGCACGCTGCCGGCGTCCCCGCGCCCCGGGCCTACTGGTGCATCCCCGAGGGCGCGCCCCACGGGCTCAAGCCCGGCATCCTCATGGAGCGTGTGGAGGGGGAGACCGTCGCGCGCCGGCTGCTCGCCGATCCCGCCTACGCCGCCGTGCGCCCGCGCCTCCTCGATCAGATGGCGGGGGCCCTGGCGCGGATGCACGCCGTCCGGGCCGACACGCTCGACGGGCTGCCGGGACCGGCTCCGGCTCAGACCCCCATCGCCTTCCAGGTCGGCGAGGTCGAGGCCTCGCTCCGCGCGCTGGGCGAGCCCCATCCGGCGCTCGAGCTGGGGCTCCGCTGGCTGAGCCGGCAGATGCCCTCGTGCGACCGGCTCGTCGTCGTTCACGGCGACTACCGCCTCGGCAACCTTGTCGTCGACCCAGACGACGGCCTGCGCGCCGTGCTCGACTGGGAGCTGGCGCACCTGGGCGATCCCGGGGAGGACGTCGGCTGGGCCTGCATGCGCTTCTG
>JACOVB010000118.1 GCA_016177555.1 Candidatus Rokuibacteriota bacterium | reverse complement strand
ACTTATTCCCATGTGAGAACGAATACTGATAACGGCTCGGAGCTGAGGACAGGGGGACTCGCCCTCCGGGACGCGGAGTTCCGAGCACGCTGCCGTGCCAGCGGGCTTCGCGTCACGGGCCAGCGGCTGGCGGTCTACAGGGCCCTGGCAGCCGATCCCTCGCACCCGACGGTCGACGCCGTATATGCCTCGCTCCAGTCGCAGATGCCGTCCCTGTCCCGGGCGACGGTGTACCGGATCCTGGAGTCGCTGGAGCGGGAGAAGCTCATCCGCCGGGTCAGCATCACCGCGGGGGGCACCCGGTTCGACGCCAACCTGGCCCCGCACCAGCACCTCGTGTGCCGCGTCTGCGGGAGGATCGCGGACTTCTCCGCCCGGTGGCTTGCCAGGAGGGCGGTGCACGCGGTGCCCGGCTTCGTCGTCGAGGACCTCGACATCCGGATCGTCGGGCGATGCACGGGGTGCCGTGAGACGTCCGTGAGACGGCACCCGGAACCCAGCCGTACGAGAGGCAAGAACCCCAAGAGGAGGACGTGACAGATGGCTCAGCTGAAAGGGACGAAGACGCACGGAAACCTGAAGGACGCCTTCGCAGGGGAGTCCATGGCGAACCGCCGGTACCTGTACTTCGCGAAGGTGGCCGACGTCGAGGGCTACCCGGAGGTGGCCGGCAACTTCCGGGACACGGCCGACGGCGAGACCGGCCATGCGCACGGCCACCTGGACTACCTCAAGAGCGTCGGCGATCCGGCCACCGACTTGCCCTTCGGCGACACCGTGAAGAACCTCAAGTCCGCCGTCCACGGCGAGACCCACCAGTACACCGACATGTACCCGGGGATGGCCAAGACCGCGCGCCAGGAGGGCTTCGCGGAGATCGCCGACTGGTTCGAGACGCTCGCCAAGGCCGAGAAGTCTCACGCCGGGCGGTTCTCGAAGCTCCTGGACTCCGTCAGCTAGGCGCGCATCGCGCGCTGAGGAGGGTGGGGGGAGGCACGGCCTCCCTCCACCACAACATCCATGGACAAGGGGCACATCTCGTACCGGCCCACGGACGGACTCTCGTACGATCCGTCGGAGGCGAGATACTGGGATCCTGAAGCACTGCGGAAAGAGGTCGAGCGGACCTTCGAGATCTGCCATGGCTGCCGTCTCTGCTTCAAGTACTGCGACGCCTTCCCGGCGCTGTTCGCGCTCGTCGACCAGCAGCATGCTGGCGACGTGCGAGGCATCACGCCGGACGAGACCGGACGGGTCATGGCGGCGTGCTTCCAGTGCAAGCTCTGCGAGGTGCAGTGCCCGTACACGGTCCGTGACGGACACGACTTCCAGCTCGACTTCCCGCGGCTCGTCCACCGCTACAAGGCCCAGCGGGCGCGCCGGGGCGGGTTGCGCCTGCGCGATCGCGTGCTCGCGCGGCCGGATGCGGCCGGGCGCATGGCCCGGGCGAGTCTCGGGATGGCGAACGTCGCGAACCGCCTGAGCCTCCACCGATGGTTCCTCGAGAAGGTTCTCGGCATCCACCGCGACAAGCTCCTGCCGGCCTTTGCCGGGAGGAGCTTCGAGGCCTGGGCCGCGCGGACGGGGCGCATCCGGCGCGAGCCCGGGGGCGAGGCGGTGCTCTTCCAGACCTGTTATGTGCAGAACAACGAGCCCCAGATCGGTCGGGACACGGTGGAGGTCCTCGAGAAGAACGGGGTGGACATCCGCTGCGTTGCGGGCCTGCAGTGCTGCGGGATGCCCGCGTGGGAGCGGGGGGACCTCGGCCCGCTGCAAGCCCAGGCGCGGCACAACCTCGGGATCCTCCTCCCGTTCGTCGAGACGGGCGCCCGGGTGCTCGTCATCAACCCGACCTGCTCGATGATGATGCGGCGGGAGCATCCCACGCTCGTCGCCCCGGAGGATCGCCCGGCGGCGCAGAAGGTCGCCGCCGCCGTCATGGACCCCAGCGAGTTCCTCTGGTCCATCCGGAACGAGGCGCGCTTCTGCACCGACTTCCGCAGCAGCCCCGCGGGTCCCGTGGCCTATCATGCCCCCTGCCACCTGCGAGCCCAGGCCATCGGCTTCAAGGGGCGCGACCTCCTGAGGAAGATCCCCGGCGTCGAGCCCGCCACCGTGATGGAGTGCTGCGGCCACGACGGCACCTACGCGATGACCGTGGAGGGCTTCGCACCCTCCGCCCGCATCGGCAAGAAGGCCTTCGACGGGATGGCGCAGACGCAGACCCCGATCTGGGCCACCGACTGCCCGCTCGCGGCCCTGCAGTTCCAGCAGCACGCCGGCGTGCTGCCGATGCACCCCATGACCGTGCTGGCCCGCGCCTACCGGGAGAACGGTTTCCCGACGCCCGTGCCGCCGGACCGGGGCTCGCACGAGGGGGCCGGGAGATGAGACCGGTGCGGCGGGAGGAGATCGTCGACTACGAGACCTACAGCGAGGGGCGCGAGGCTTTCCGCGCGCGCGTGCTCGAGGTCAAGCGGGCGCGCCGCGTCCACCTGGGGGAGTCCCTCACGCTGCTGTTCGAGAACACGCTCACCATCCGCTACCAGATCCAGGAGATGCTGCGCGCGGAGCGCATCGTGCGCGAGGCCGACATCCGCCACGAGATCGAGACCTACAACGAGATCCTTGGTGGCGACGGCGCGCTGGGGGTGACGCTCCTGATCGAGATCGACGACCCGGAGGCGCGCGCGGTGAAGCTCAGGGAGTGGTGGGCGCTCCCGGAGCGGCTCTACCTCGAGCTCGAGGACGGCACCCGGGTGACGGCCCGCTTCGATCCGCGGCAGCGAGGCGACGGGCGCGTCTCCTCGGTCCAGTACCTCCGGTTCGACGTCGGCGGCCGGGTGCCTGTGGCGGTGGGGGTGGACTTGCCCGGGCTCGACTGGGCGGTACGGCTCACGGCCGAGCAGCACCGCGCGCTCGGGGAGGACCTGGCCGGCGTCGAGTCGCCGCAGGCATCCGCGGCCTGACGGGCGACCCGTCTCCGGCGCGGCGCTCCAGCCGGGGCTACGTCATGCGTTCCACGGACACCTTCATGAGGATCTTGCCCCACCCGCCCTTGTCGAGCCCCACGTCGGAGCACTGCACCACCATGGTCCGCTCGTTGTTCGGGTCGGAGTGGGCGATGAAGCGCTCGTAGATCTGGTTCACCGGGCTCTCGAGGGCGGCCAGGGCGAAGATGCACATCTTTTCCGGGCACTCGCGGGCGATCAGCTGGCCGTTGCCGTCCATCACGAACTTCTGCCCCACCGTGTGACGGGCGTGGCACCCCTGGGACTCGATGACCTCGGCGACGATGCGGGACTTCACGAACTCGGGACTCTCGGTCACCATCTTCACCTTGACCGGATCCGAGCGGAAGACGGCCATCTCCGCGTCGGTGTAGCCCATGTGCTTCTGGAAGCGCTTCCACAGGCCTTCCTTGTCCATCGCTCTCTCCTCTAGTGCACGTCCAACGAGTTTCGCCGACACCCCGCGGGTGCCCGCAGGGTGCCGGCCCAAATCACGAGCCAGACGAGGCCCGAGGGAGGCGCCGGCCGGAGGCGTACGTGGGTGTACGT
>JACOVB010000007.1 GCA_016177555.1 Candidatus Rokuibacteriota bacterium | reverse complement strand
GGGCATGCTCGAGGGCGTGAAGCCGGCGGGCACCGAGGCGGCGGGCTGGCCGGTGAAGTTGAGCGGGTAGCTGAACGAGGCCCAGCCGAGCCAGTCCCAGGGGTGCTGGGGGTAATGCTCGGGGTTGATCCGGCCCACGGGGAAGGCGGCCACGGACACGGACGGCGTCAGCAGCAGGCTGTACGTCTCGAAGAGCGGGCGCACCGTGCGGTCGAGCACCGCGCGCGTCAGCTCCACCGGGGAGAGCGCCTTGTCTCGGATGCGGGAGGCCAGCTCCGTGGCCGGCGTGTAGCAGAGATCGGTGGCGTTCATCGGGCCCTCCGGAGGGTGGCGGTCGGGTGCCGCGGTCGCCGGGATAATACCACTTCCTCGAGTCCATCATGCCGGGGAAGCGCATCGCGGAGCTGTACGTGGCGCTGGGGTACGATCACGCTCCGCCACACTTCCGCGTCGAAGGGCAGGCGGCGGGCGGCCAGACCCAGGAGCGCCATGCCGCCGGCCTGCTTGAGGCGCAGGGTCTGCGCCAGGGCCGGCGTGTCCACGAGGGTCGCTCCGGGGACGGCCTCGAGGGCGGCGAACAGCGTGGGGTCGTCAGGGTAATCGGGCAGCGTCCGGACCGGCTCACGCGCCACGAAGAGGAGCGCGTCGCTCCGCAGGTACGGCAGATAGCGGAGCGCCTCCAGCGGCTCCAGCGCGATCAGCAGGTGGCTCGAGGCTTCCATGGCCGCTGGCGTGAGGATCGCGCCCCTCGAGACGCTCAGATAGGCGTAGACGGTCCCGCCGCGCTGGCTCATCCCGTGGATCTCGGACTGAAGCGCCCGATAGCCCGAGCGGCGGGCCACCTCCATGATCATCTGCGCCAGCGTCAGCGTCCCCTGGCCCCCGACCCCGACGAGGATCAGGCGATAGGGATCGTGGGCCAGGTCAGCCACGGGCGGCCTCGCGCACGCACCGGTCGTGCTCGCGGTTGACGCCCTTGCGGGAGGCCTGTACGCATTCCCGCCGGCAGATGACCACGCTGGGGCCCTCGTGGCGCAGGGCCGCCTCGATCACGGCCACGTTCTCGGCATGGCGCTTCGCCAGGGGCACGATGGTGTGCACGTGGGCCGGGTCCAGACCGAGCCCCGTGACGATGGCTTCCAGCATGTCCACGGTCTCGACGGGCTGCTGGCCGGTCATGCCGGTGGTGCGGTTGTCCATGATGAGGAGCGTGACGTTGGCCCTGGCCCTGGCGAAGGAGGTGAAGCCGGGGAGCCCGGAGTGGACGAAGGTGGAGTCGCCGATCACCGCCACCCCCGGCTGGAGACCGGCGAAGGCGGCGCCGAGCGCCATGCCCACGGAGGCGCCCATCTCGACGCAAGCGTGCATGGAGTCGTAGGGGGCCTCTGCGGCCATGGCGTAGCAGCCGATGTCGCCGAAGATCCGCGTCCCGGCCGCCCCCCCGCGCCCGAGAGCCTCCTTGAGGGCCACGAAGGCGTCCACGTGGCCGCAGCCGTCGCAGAAGCGCGGAGGACGCGGCGGCACCGCGAGCGTCACGGGGGCCTTGCCCGCCGGGCGCTCGATCCCGAGCACATCGCGCACCTGCGAGGCGCTGAGCTCGCCCGTCAGCGAGATCGTCCGGTCCCGCCGCCCGTGCACGGCCACGCCGACCGCGTGGTTGCGCAGCAGGTCCTCGACGTACGGATAGTCCTCCTCGAAGACGAAGATCTCGTCGGTTTGCCCGAGGAACCGGTCGATGAGATCGCCGCCGAGGGGCAGTCCACTCACCTCGAGCCGCGGCCACTCCAGGAGCGAGGGGGCCTCGCGGGCCAGCTCGAAGAACAGCGCGCGGCCGAGGCCCGCGAGGGCGAGCCCGCGTCGCGCGCTGCCGGGGATGAGCCGGTTATAGGGACCGATCTCGGCCAGGAGCGGCCGGAGCTTCTGCCTGAGCTTCTGGTACTGGCCGCGGGCATTGGCCGGCGCCAGGACCCAGCCGGGGACCTCCGACGGATGGGGCAATCCGACGCTTGACACCGGATCCGGGGCGCGGCGCGCCACGCTCCCGCGGCAATGCGCCAGCCGCGTGACCAGCCGCAGCATCACGGGCAGCTTCAGGCGCTCGGACAGGCCATAGGCATCCCGCGTGTAGTCGTAGGCCTCCTGCCCTGTCGCGGGCTCGAGACACGGGATATGGGCGAAGTCGGCCAGGTAGCGGCTGTCCTGCTCGTTCTGGCTGCTGTGCATGCCGGGGTCGTCGGCCACCAGCAGCACGAAGCCGCCCTGCACCCCGGTGAGCG
>JACOVB010000117.1 GCA_016177555.1 Candidatus Rokuibacteriota bacterium | reverse complement strand
GCCCCGCGGCGCCCAGGTCATCTACCCCAAGTACCTGGCCATGGTGATCTTCTGGGCCGACATCTTTCCCGGCGCGCGCGTGCTGGAGGCGGGGATGGGCTCGGGCGCGCTGACGATGGCCTTGCTGCGGGCGGTGGGCCCCGAGGGGCACGTGATCAGCTACGAGCAGCGCGAGGACTTCGCGCGCCGGGCGCTCGCCAACATCCACATGCGGGTGGGCGAGGTCACCAACCTGACGGTGCGGCTCCGACCCGTGGAGGAGGGGCTCGCCGAGGAGGAGCCCGTGGACCGCGCGGTCTTCGACCTGCCCGAGCCCTGGCGGCTCGTCGCCCCCGTGGCGCAGCGGCTGCGCTCGGGCGGCATCTTCCTCTGCTACGTGCCCACCATCATCCAGTCGCGCGAGGTGAGCGAGGCGCTCCAGCGGCACCCGGGCTACGCCCTCGTGGAAACCTTCGAGACGCTGTTCCGTCCGTGGAACATCGAGAACATGTCGGTCCGCCCCTTCCACCGGATGGTGGCCCACACGGGCTTCATCACGGTGGCCCGCCGGGTCGTTCCGGAGGAGGGCGTGACGCCGCCCCAGATCCGCGAGCGGGAGCCATCACCCACGGGGGAGTGACGCGTGCTCGACCCCGTCGCCCTCGCGCGGTAACCCGCGAGCCGCTGTGGTAGGCTATGGGCGCCGTCACGTACTCACTCTGAATCCCTCCGGGAGGTCGCGTCAGTGATCAGCACGATGCGGGAGTATTTCAGGGGACTGAAGTTCGTCCTCCTGCTCACCATCGTGGCGTTCATCGCCACGTCGGTCGTCTATTTCGGGGCGGGCTCGTACTCGGGCTCGGGGGGCGGGCCCGGCGGCACGGCCGTCGCCACCGTCAATGGCGAGGAGATCCCGGCCGAGCGCTACCGGCGGGTCTACCAGAGCTACCTCGAGTACTACCGCCAGATCTACAAGGACCGGCTCACGCCGGAGCTGGCGGATCGGCTGGGCATCTCGCAGCAGGTCATCGACGCTCTGGTGCAGGACGCGCTCATCGTGCAGCAGGCCGAGCGCGAGGGGCTGCGCGTCACCCACGAGGACATCAGCGCCCACCTGTGGAAGGTGCCCGAGTTCCAGGAGGACGGACGCTTCTCCCAGCAGCGCTACCAGGACGTCCTCAAGCGCAACCGGATCGACCCCAACGAGTTCTACGCCACCCAGAAGCGGGTGGTCCAGCGGCGCAAGGTGGAGACGCTCATCAAGGACGGCATCCGCGTCTCGGACGACGAGCTCCGGCAGGCCTACGGCTTCCGGCGCGAGAAGGTGCGCGCCGTGTGGGCCGCCCTCGACGTCCAGCCGCTCCTGGCCCAGGTGACCGTGCCCGACGGCGACGTGGAGCCCTATCTCAAGAGCCACCAGGCGCAGTTCACCCGGCCCGAGCGCCGGCGGATCCAGTACGCGGTGCTGAGCACCGGGGCCTTCGCCCAGCCTATCGCCGATGCCGACGCCGAGGTCTACTACAAGGAGCACGGGGCGGAGTTCGAGAAGCCGCGCCGTGCGCGCGCCTCGCACGTGCTCGTCCGCGTGCCGCCGACGGGCGGCAGCGAGGCCGAGAACAAGTCCCGGGCCAAGGTGGACGAGGTGATCAAGCGGGCCCGGGCGGGGGAGGACTTCGCCAAGCTCGCCCGCGAGATCTCCGAGGACACGGCGACGGCCGCCCAGGGCGGGGACCTGGGCTTCGTCGGGCCCGGGGAGGTGGTGCCGCAGTTCGAGCAGGCCATGTTCGCGCTGAAGAAGGGGGAGATCTCGGCCGAGCCGGTGCGCACGCCGTTCGGCTACCACGCCATCAAGGTGGCCGACGTGCAGGAGGGGGGCCGCCAGCCCTTCAAGGAGGTGGCGGCGCGTGTCAAGGAGAAGCTCCTGACCGAGCGGAGCGAGAAGGGAGCGCGGACCAAGGCCGAGGAGGTCCGGACGCCCCTGCTGGGCGCCAAGGACTTTCCCGCGGAGGCGCGCCGGGCCGGCTTCGAGGTCCGCGAGGCGACCGTGGCGCGCGGGGATGGGCTCGAGGGGATAGGCCGGGACGAGGCGCTGGAGGAGGCGGTGTTCGGGCTGGCGCCGGGCGGTGTCTCCATGGCGCTCAAGACCGCGGGCGGCTACGCCATCGTGAAGGTCGTTGAATCACACCCAGCCGGGGTGCCGCCACTCGGCGACATCAAGCCGCAAGTCGTGGACGCCATCAAGCGCGAGCGGGCGGAGGCGCTCGCCCTCGAGCGCGCGCGGGCGCTGGTCACGGCGGCCAAGGGCGGGGACCTGGTGGTGTTTGGCAAGCGCGAGGGTTTCTCCACGGGCGAGACGCCCCTCTTCTCGCGGACCGAGCCACCCAAGGGCGGCGCCGGGCTTCCCGGGGGGGTGCTGGTGGCGGCGCTCCAGACCGCGGCGGGACAGATGGCGGAGCCCGTGAAGACGCCGACGGCCGTCTACGTGGTGAAGACGCTCGAGCGCGAGGCGCCGGACCTCAAGGGCTTCGAGGCCGAGCGCCCCGAGCTCAGCCGGCAGGTGCTCGAGCAGAAGCGGACGCAGGCGTGGGAGAGCTGGGTCAAGGGGCTGCAGGCCGCGGCGAGCATCCAGATCAGCAGCCAGGCGACGCCCAGGCGCTAGCAGGCCGCTGAAAAAGGCCCATCTGCTTCGTTGGCTCGGTCGCTCCTCGCTCAACGTGGCTCGCTCACGCTCGCCCGGATCTCCGGATCCGCTCACCTCGCCTCCGGCTCGGCTCGCCAAGCGGAGTACGCCTCGCGTGCGGCCGT
>JACOVB010000072.1 GCA_016177555.1 Candidatus Rokuibacteriota bacterium | reverse complement strand
TAGGGAGTCGTGTAGGATACGAGTGGAGCCATGATGGATTCGAGCCTCAACGAGCGCCACCGCCAGGTCCTCCTGGCCGTGATCGCCGAGTATGTGGAGAGCGCCGAGCCCGTGGGGTCTCGCTCCATCGCGCGGCGGCACATGCGCGGCCTGTCCCCGGCCACGATCCGCAATGTGATGGCGGACCTGGAGGAGATGGGCTACCTCACCCATCCTCACCCCTCAGCCGGCCGGGTCCCCACCGACAAGGCCTATCGCTTCTATGTGGACGCGATGCGGCGCGTGCCCTGGGTGGGCGCCACGTCGTCCCCGGCGCGCGAAGAGCCGCCCGCGGGGCCGCCGAGCGGCGCCGAGCGGCTCATGGCCGAGACCCCGGCACAGCTGTCCATGGGCACGCACATGACGGGAATCCTCCTCGCCCCGCCGCTCAAGCAGACGGCGCTCGACCGCATCGAAGTGTTGCGGCTGGGCGACGGCCGCGCGCTGGCGGTGGTCGTGACGGACACCGGCTGGGTCACGACCCGGGCGATCACGGTGGACTCCCCGCTGGTGCCGGACGAGCTGCGCGAGATCGGCCGCGCCCTGTCGCGCCGCTACCGCGGCAAGACCTTCCAGGAGATCGTGGACGACCTGACCGCGCCGGCCGACCCGCTGGATCCGCTCTGGACGCGCGGCCGCCCGATCCTCGACCAGATCGTCTCGCTCCTCCGCGCCCGCACGCTGTACATCAGCGGGGCCATCAACATGCTGGATCACCCGGATCTGTCCGACGTGACCACCATGCGGGGGCTCCTCCGTGCCTTCGAGGAGAAGGCGCGTCTGATCGACCTCCTCTCCCGCCTGGCGCAGGAGCGCGGGATCCAGGTTCTCATCGGTGGCGAGAACCCGGTGGAGGAGATGCGCGAGTGCAGTCTGATCACCTCCACCTACACCTACCGCGATCAGGTCCTCGGCGTGCTGGGCGTGCTCGGGCCGCGCCGCATGCCCTACTCGGACGTCATCTCGCTGGTGGACGAGACGGCCCGGCTCGTGTCGAGCTCGCTGTCGCGTGTCCGGCGCGAGCTGTACCTCCCGCTTTGACGCTCGGGCCCGCCGGGGCGGCGGGCCCGCAGCCTCCGAAACGCTCTGCTATAATCAGGGCTTGTCATGAGCGAACACGAGACCGATCCTGACGACGCGCTCCTCCCCCGCGATCTCCCCACCGATGCCGCGGCCGATCCCGAGACCGAGCTCCGCCAGCTCCGCGAGGCGCTTGAGGCCAAGACGCGGGAGGCGGAGGTCAACTGGGAGCGCTACGTCCGCACGGTGGCCGAGTACGACAACGCGCGGAAGCGCGCCGCGCGGGATCGCGAGGAGTACGTCCGCACGGCCAACGAGGCCTTGCTCCGCGAGCTCCTCCCCGTCCTCGACAACTTCGAGCGGGCGCTCCAGGCCGCCAGAGGCGACGCGGGGGCGGCGGCGGTGACGGCCGGCGTCGAGCTGATCCAGCGCGAGATCCTGCGGGTGCTGGAGAAGTCCGGCGTCACGCCCTTCTCGTCCCTCGGCGCTCTCTTCGATCCCGAGCGCCACGATGCCATCGCCCGTGTCCCGGCCTCGGGTGAGCCGGAGATGACGGTGGTCGGCGAGACGGCGCGCGGCTACCTGCTGCACGGCCGCGTGCTCCGCCCGGCCCTGGTGATGGTGGCCATGGCGCCCGAGCCCGACGCTCCGGTCGGCGACAGCTCCTAATCGGTGGCCGCCAAGAACTTCTACGGCGTCCTGGGCGTCTCCCGGCAGGCCGACGACGCCGAGCTGAAGAAGGCCTACCGCAAGCTCGCGCGGATGTACCACCCCGACAAGAACCCCGGCGACCAGGCCTCCGAGGAGCGCTTCAAGGAGATCAGCGAGGCCTACGCCGTCCTCTCGGACCCGGACAAGCGCGCCCAGTACGATCGCTTCGGGACCGTCTCCGGAGCCGCCAGCGCGAGCGGCCAGGCCGACACGGGCTTCGGCAGCATCTTCGAGGACCTCTTCGAAGGCTTCTTCGGCCAGGCGGAGCGCGGCCGCCGCACGCGGGCGCGACGCGGCGAGCACCTGCGCTACGACCTCGAGATCTCGCTGGAGGAGGCCGCCGAGGGGCTGGAGAGCAAGCTCCAGATCCCGCGGCACGAGACCTGCGAGACGTGTCGGGGCTCGGGCCAGCAGGCCGGGACGTCGCCCGAGGTCTGCGGCGCATGCCGCGGCCAGGGGCAGGTGCGCTTCTCCCAGGGCTTCCTCACGGTGGCCCGCCCGTGTCCCCAGTGCGGCGGCGAGGGGCGCATCAACCGATCGCCCTGCCGGGAGTGCCAGGGCCAGGGCCGGCAGCGCAAGGAGCGACTGCTCAAGATCACGATCCCCGCCGGGGTCGAGGACGGCAACCAGCTGCGGCTGTCCGGGGAGGGCGAGGGCGGGCTCTTCGGCGGGCCCCCCGGGGACCTGTTCGTGGTGCTCCACGTGAAGCCCCACGAGATCTTCGTCCGGCACGGCGCCGATCTCCTCTGCGAGCTGCCGCTCAGCTTCCCGCAGGCCGCGCTCGGCGACCAGGTGGAGGTGCCGGTGCTCGGCGGCAAGGCCACGCTCACCGTGCCCCCGGGCACACAGCCCGGCCAGCAGCTGCACCTCAAGAGCAAGGGCATGCCGCACCTGCGCGGGCGCGGGCGCGGGGACGCGGTGTACCAGGTCGTGATCGAGGTCCCCACGCGCCTCTCGGCCCGGCAGCGGGAGCTCCTCGAGGAGCTCAAGCAGGCCTCGCAGACCGAGTCGGGACCGCTCCTGTCGTCCTTCGTCGAACGGATGAAGAAGCTCTTCGGCTCCTGATGTCGTTCTGGGAGCCCTGAGGCCTCGGTGCCGAGGTTCTACCTTCGCGCCGAGGCGGTGAGCGGGCCGCGCGTCACCTTCGACGCGCAGGAGACGCGTCACCTGGCCCGTGTCCTCCGCCTCCGGCCGGGCGATGTGGTCCACGCCGTGGACGGCCAGGGGCAGGAGCTCACCGTGAGGCTCACGCAGGTGAGCACGCGGTCGGCCGAGGGCCTGATCCTGGGCCGGAAGGCGGGCCGAAGCGAGTCGCCGCTGCTCCTCACCCTCGTCCAGGGCCTCCCCAAGGGAGACAAGATGGAGGCGATCATCCGCATGGCCACGGAGCTGGGCGTGGCGCGCGTGGTGCCCGTCATCACGGAGCGTACCGTGGTGCGGGCGGACGCGACGCGCGGGGCGGGGCGGCTCCTCCGCTGGCAGCGTGTCGCAAGGGAAGCGGCCAAGCAATGCGGCCGCACCGTGATTCCGGAGGTGACTGCGTCGCGCGCCCTCGCCGAGTGGCTGGGCGACGGAAGCCCGGAGGGACTTCTGCTCTGCCTCTGGGAAGACGAGCGCGCATGCCTCGCGGACCGGCTTCCGCCCGCGCCCGTCGCCGCGGCCACGCTCGTGGTGGGGCCCGAGGGCGGGCTGGCCGCAGACGAGGTCGAGCGCCTCGCAGAGGCGGGCGCGGTGGTGGCCAGCCTCGGTCCCCGGTTGCTCAGGACC
>JACOVB010000071.1 GCA_016177555.1 Candidatus Rokuibacteriota bacterium | reverse complement strand
CCTTCGGGTCCATCGCGGCCATCCTGGCGGCGGCGGGGCTCCTGGTCGGGCTCGTCAACCTGACCGGACTCGGGCTCATGCTCTCCGGGGCGCTGGTCAGCCTGGCGCAGGGCAACCTCCTCCTGCTCCTCGTGTTGACCGCGGGCACGTCCATCATCCTCGGCATGGGCGTGCCCACATCGGCGGCCTACATCATCCTGGCGATCCTGGTGGCTCCGGCGCTCATCGAGCTCGGGGTCAACCCCGTCTCGGCGCACCTCTTTGTCTTCTACTACGCTGTCATGGCGGTCATCACCCCGCCCTTTGCGCCAGACGCCTTCGTGGCTGCCGGGATCTCCGGCGCGAACCCCATGGCGACGGCCGTCCAGGCCTGCAAGATCGGGCTGATCGGCATGCTCCTGCCCTTCGCCATGATCTACTCCGACGCGCTGATCATGGTGGGCCCGCCGCTCGCCATCCTCGCCGCCGTCGCCGGCAGCGTGGTCGGGATCCTCGCCCTCGGCGCCGCGGTCGCGGGCTTCCTGTTCCATCCGCTCCGCGGGGTGCGGCGGCTCCTCTGCCTGGTCGCGGCGATCGCGCTGATCTGGCCGGAGCTCTACTCGACGCTCGCGGGCGTCCTGCTGTACCTCGGGGTCTGCGGGCTCCAGAACCGGCAATTCCACCGCGACATCGCCAACAAGTACATCTTCCGGTACATCTTTCGGCGCTACGCCCTTGCGCCGTCGGCCGCGGGCGGCCAGGGGGTGCGCGACCTCAACGTGTGAGCCGTTCGGCAGCAAGCCAATTCTTCCCAGGAGGGAGAGCCACAATGAGGACAGATCGGTGTCGATGGGGTCGGGTGCTCGGGTCGGCGGTGACGGCGGTCGCGCTGCTGGCCGCGGGGGCGGCTGCCAGCGGCGAGCCGGGGGCGATCAGCTACCGGGTGACGCCGAGCGCGAAGATCACGAAGGTGAGCTACTACCTGGACAAGTACAAAGGCACCGAGACGCTGTTCTTCGAGATCGCGGTCAAGAACATGTCAGACCAGCCCAAGCGTTTCAGGGTCTTCGTCGACATCCCGGACGGCCCCTCGGCGGCGTACTACTACCCGCTCGCGGGCAAGCCGCCGGTCCTGAAGCCGGGGCAGGAGATCTCCGAGAAGCTCCCCCTCGTGATGTACAACCGGCTGCCCTCGGCCTTCTCGCTGGCGGTGGACGAGATCGAGGCGCTATGACGGAGAGGAGACCCAGATGAAGGTGCGTCGCGCTCTTGCGATCGCTCTGGTGGGAGCCCTGGGCCTCGGGACCGGCCTCGCCGGCCAGGCGGCCGGAGCGGATGTCCGCTACTACTCGCTCGGGACCGCGAGCACCGCGGGGACCTGGTACATCCTCGGCGCCGGCCTGGCGAGCCACATGAACAAGCAACTCAGCGACATCAAGGTCACGGCGGAGGTCACCGCGGGGAGCATCGAGAACTACTACCTGCTGAAGCGCGGGAAGATGGACCTGGTGATGAGCAAGCCTGACATGATCTCCGACGACCTCCTCGAGCGGAAGTACGGCGGAGACCCCAAGGGCAAGATCGCGCAGCTCCTCTGGAGCTACCAGATGTCCGAGTACCAGTGGTTCGTCAAGGAGAGCTCGCCCATCCGCACCCTCAGGGACCTGAAGGGGAAGCGGGTGGCGGTCGGGCCCCAGGGCGCGAGCTCGCTCATCATCAACCTGCGCATCATCAAGGCGGCCACGGGCTACGAGCCGGACCGCGACTTCAAGGCCCTGTACTATAACTTCGCCGAGGGCCAGCGGGCGCTCCAGGACAACGTCGTCGACCTCGCGATGAACGCGGGCGGTGCCCCGGTGGCGAGCGTGCTCGAGCTGGCCAGCCGGGTCGACTTGCGCTTCCTGTCGCTCACCGACGAGGACATCGCCCGCTTCCAGCAGCAGTACCCGGGCAAGGCCACGCGGACGGTGATCCCCAAGGGCACCTACAAGGGGCAGACCGAGGACATCGTCACGCTCGGCGAGCCGACCGGCATCCTGGTGAGCCCGGCGATGCCGGAGGAGGCCGCCTACAAGCTCATGAAGGCGATGTTCACCAACGTCGCCCAGCGCAACACGTTCCACGTCCAGGCGGAGAAGTTCAACCTCGACGCGACGGTGGGCATCGGCGCCGAGATCGCCAAGCTCGGCATCCCCTTCCACCCTGGCGCCGTCCGGTACCTCAAGGAGACGGGCCGGTGGAGCCCCAAGCTGGAGGTGCGGTGATGATGACGACGGGATGGTTCTCGAGGATCGCGCCGGCCCTGCTCGCCGGCTTCTTCCTGGCCGCGCCGGCTGACGCCGCCCCGGCCCGCTACTACTCGCTCGGCACCGCCAGCACCGCCGGGACCTGGTACATCCTGGGGGCCGGCTTTTCGGGCCACGTGAACAGGCAGCTGTCCGACATCAAGCTGACCGCCGAGATCACGGCGGGGTCCGGCGAGAATTACAACCTGGTGAAGCGGGGGCAGATCGACTTCGCCATGAGCCACCCGGACTTCGCTCCCGCCGACATCGAGAAGCGCGCGATCAGCCCGGGCGCGAAGGCGCCGTTCCGGCAGTTCCTGTGGACGGACGCGAAGAACGACTTCCACTGGTTCGTGCGGAAGAACTCCGCCCTCAAGAAGCTCGCCGACATGAAGGGCAAGCGCGTCGGGGTGGGGCCGCATGGCAGCGGCGGCACCGTGAAGAACATCCGCGCCATCCAGAAGATCACCGGGTACGAGCCCGGGAAGGACTACCAGGCCATCTACCTGGCCTACGAGGACATGATCCGCGGCATCCAGGACAACACCATCGACCTCGCCGCCTTCTTCGCGGCCTACCCGATCGCGAGCCTGGTCAACGCGGCCATCATGACCGACATCCGCCTGATCTCGCTCGGCGACGATGAGATCGCGAAGGCGGTCGAGGGCGACAAGTCGGCGATGCTGCTCAAGAGCATCCTCCCGGCCGGCACGTACAAGGGGCAGGAGGCGGAGGTCCCGACCATTGGCCAGGTCCAGGGGATCCTCGTCCGGGCCGGGCTGCCCGACGACGACGTCTACCGGATCTTCAAGGCGCTCTTCACCAACCTCGCCCAGCGGAATGCCGTCCACCCCCAGGCGAAGGGCTGGACCGTCGAGGCCACGGTCGACATGGGCGTGCGCCAGGCGGAGGCCGGCATCCCCTTCCACCCCGGCGTCGTCCGGTACCTGAAGGAGGTCGGCAAGTGGAGGCCGGCCCTCGAGGTGAGGTAGTGCCGGCACCGTTCGATCGCGTCGTGATCGTCGGCGCCGGCCTCATGGGGCGCGGGATCGCCCAGGCCTGCGCCGCCCGCGGCTGCGAGGTGGTCATCACCGACCAGTCCGCGGCCTGCGCGGAGGCGGCGGCGCCGGAGATCGAGCGGGGGCTGGCGTTCCTCGCCGAGCGGGGGCTCGCGCCGCCCGCGCCGGCGCGCGTCACCTGCCGCGTCGGGCTCGACGCCCTTCCCGAGCGGGTCCCCGTGGTGGTCGAGGCGATCACCGAGGATCTCGAGGCCAAACGCCGCCTCTTCGGGGCGCTCGAGGAGCGCGTCCCCCGTTCCACGATCTTCACCTCGAACACCTCGAGCCTGCGCGTCACCGACATGGCCTCCGGACTTCACGACCCGTCGCGCCTGATCGGGATGCACTTCATCATGCCGGCCCAGGTCGTTCCTGTCGTCGAGATCGTCCGCGGCCAGGACACCTCCGACGAGACGCTCGCGGTGGCGCGCGCCTTCAGCGCCGCGATCGGCAAGCGCCCGATCGTCGTCAGCCGGGACATCCCCGGCTTCGTGCTCAACCGGCTCCAGCACGCCTTGCACCGCGAAGCCTACCACCTGATGACGCTTGGCGTGACGACGGCCGAGGAGATCGACCTCGGCGTCAAGCTGGCGCTGGCCCCCCGCTTCCTCAGCACCGGCCTGCTCGAGCAGAAGGACCTGTCGGGCATGGAGGTCCACTATGCGGTCGCGCAGGGCCTCTACCCCGACCTCTGCACCGACCCGGCGCCTCGCGGGGTCCTGCCCGCGCTGATCGCGGACGGTCGCCTCGGCGTCCGGACGGGACGGGGCTTCTTCGACTGGACCGGGGTCGACGTGCCGCGGCACGTGGAGCGGCGGCTCGCCCTGCACGTGGCCGCGCTCCGGCTGGCGGCCGCGGCCGGGGACGGTGCCCGATGATCCCGGCCGACAGCCTTCCGCTCGCGGCACCCGGCGCCGGCTTCGCGCTGCTCACCGGCATCGAGGTCCTGGACCTCAGCACCTCGCTCTCCGGCCCGTACGCCACGATGCTCCTCGGCGACATGGGCGCCGAAGTGCTCAAGGTCGAGCGCCCGGGCACGGGCGACGACGCCCGACACTGGGAGCCCCCGGTCCTGGATGGCCAGTCGCTCTGGTACCTGAGCGTGAACCGCAACAAGCTGAGCCTCACGCTTGACTACAGCCGCCCGGAGGGACTCGCCATCCTCCACGACCTCGTGCGGGACAGCGACGTCGTGGTGACCAACCAGTTGCGGGCCGTCCAGGAGAAGCTCCGGGTCGACTACGCCTCGCTCCGGGCCGTCCGCCCGGACCTCGTCTTCGTGTCGATCACCGGCTTCGGCCTCACCGGGGCGCGGAGCGATCTCCTCTGCTACGACCTCATCGCCGAGGGGTACAGCGGCGTGATGGACGTCACCGGTGAGGCCGACGGCGAGCCCCAGAAGATCGGCGCGCCCGCCGCCGACATGCTCGCCGGCCAGGACGCCGCGTTCGCCGCCGTCGCGGCCCTCCTCGACCGGTCGCGCACCGGCCGGGGCCACCAGGTCGACATCTCCCTGGTGGAGAGCATGACCCGGATGATGACCCCGCGGATCGTCACGTACCTCGGCTCGGGCGAGGTGCCCCAGCGGACGGGCGCCAAGGACAGCGTGATCGCCATCTACCAGAGCTTCCAGACCGCCGACGACCCGATCACGCTCGGGCTCGGCAACGACAAGATCTGGAAGCGCTTCTGGGCGGCGGTGGGACGGCCCGAGCGGGGCGAGGACCCCCGCTCGGCGACCAACAGCGCCCGGCGCCGCCTTCGAGCCGCGATCGTGCTCGAGATCCAGGAGATCCTCTCGACGAAGCCGCGGGCTCACTGGCTCGAGGTCTTCGCCCGCGCAGGAGTCCCCGCCGGTCCGATCCACGGGGTCGACGAGGTCGTCGCCGACACGCACCTCCACGCGCGCGGGCTCTTCTACGGGATCCCGACCGGCGGCGCCCCGATCCCCCAGGTCGGGACCGGCATCAGGATCGACGATCGGCCGGCCGGGTATCGCCACCCGCCGCCCCGCCTCGGCGAGCACTCCGCCGAGGTGCTCGGGAGCCGGCTCGGCTACGACGAGGAGCGGATCGCCCGGCTGCGGGAGATCGGGATCCTATGACGGCGGGGGCAACGACCCGCGCGATGGTCTTGGAGGCGCCCGGACGCATGGCGCTCCGCTCGTTCCCGCGGCCGGCCCTGGGCCCCGACGAGGCGCTGCTGCGGGTCGAGATGGTCGGCGTGTGCGGGACGGACGTCGGGGTCTACCGCAACAAGAGCTACGACGCCACGTGGCCCTACCCCCTGATCCTCGGCCACGAGATCGTCGGGGTCGTCGAGGAAGTGGGGGAAACCGCCGCCCGG
>JACOVB010000098.1 GCA_016177555.1 Candidatus Rokuibacteriota bacterium | reverse complement strand
TGCTCGTCGTGCTCGCGGTGCTGATCGTCGCCACCCATCCGCAGTGGTTCCTCTTCGTGCTCTTCTCGGCCTACGTCCTGAGTGGCCCCTCGCGCCCCGTGTGGGCGCGCCGCTGGGATGGGGCCGTGTCGGCCGAGAAAGCACCTCGAGACTCACACTAGACGCACAGCGGAGGACGCCACCATGGATCGCGTGATCATCTTCGACACCACTCTCAGGGACGGCGAGCAGGCTCCCGGCTTCTCCATGAACAGGCAGGAGAAGCTGGAGATGGCGCGCCAGCTGGCCCGGCTGAACGTGGACGTCATCGAGGCCGGCTTCCCGATCTCGTCCGATGAGGACTTCGAGGCCGTGCGCGAGGTCGCCAAGCAGGTGGGAGGGCTCGCCGGGGGGCCCATCATCTGCGGGCTCAGCCGCGTCGGGCTCATGGACATCGACCGTGCGTGGGAGGCCGTCAAGTACGCCCGGCAGCCGCGGATCCACACCTTCGTGGCGACCTCGGACATTCACCTGAAGTACAAGCTCCGCAAGAGCCGCGCGGAGGTGCTCAAGGCCGCGGTGGAGGCGGTGACGCACGCGCGCGGCTACTGCGAGGACGTGGAGTTCTCGCCCGAGGACGCCTCCCGCACGGACTTCGACTACATGTGCGACGTGCTCGAGGCGGTCATCGACGCGGGCGCCCGGACCGTCAACATCCCCGACACGGTGGGCTATGCCATCCCCAGGGAGTGGGGCGAGCGCATCGCCCGGATCCGCGAGCAGGTGAAGAACAGTGCCCAAGCGGTCCTCTCGGTGCACTGCCACAACGACCTGGGCCAGGCGGTGGCAAACTCGCTGGTGGCGATCCAGAACGGGGCCCGGCAGATCGAGTGCACCATCAACGGCATCGGGGAGCGGGCGGGCAACGCCTCCCTCGAGGAGATCGTGATGGCGCTCAAGACGCGGAAGGACTACTTCGGAGTGGAAACCCGGGTCCGGACCGAGGAGATCTTCCGGTCCTCACGGCTCCTCTCCCACGTCACCGGAGTTCACGTGCAGCCCAACAAGGCCATCGTCGGCGAGAACGCGTTCGCCCACGAGGCGGGCATCCACCAGGACGGGGTGCTCAAGGAGAAGCTCACGTACGAGATCATGCGGCCGGAGGACATCGGCCGCGCGGCCAACAAGCTCGTGATGGGCAAGCACTCCGGGCGCGCCGCCCTCGCGGCCCGGCTCAAGGACCTGGGGTTCGAGCTGGACCAGGCCGAGCTCGGCAAGGCCTTCAAGAAGTTCAAGGACCTCGCGGACAAGAAGAAGGAGATCTTCGACGAGGACCTCATGGCGATCGTGCAGGACGAGATGACCCAGGTGCCCGAGACCTACGCGCTGGAGTACCTGCACACGATCAGCGGCACCGGCGTGATCCCGTCGGCGACGATCAAGCTCCGGAAGGAGCAGGAGGTCTTCCAGGATTCGGGCGTGGGGGACGGCCCGGTGGACGCCGTGCTCAACGCCATCGACGCCATCACGGGGCTCAAGGGACGGCTGCAGGACTATCAGCTCCGGGCCATCACGGGCGGCAAGGATGCCATCGGGGAGGTATCGGTGAAGGTGGACTTCGATGGAACGCTGGTGACCGGCAAGGGGAGCTCGACGGACGTCATCGAGGCCAGCGCCCGGGCCTATGTGAACGCGCTGAACCGGCTGGTGCACCCGGCTGGTGGCCAGAAGCTGAAGCTGAAGGAGGTCGGCCCCTAGGGGCCGCAGGAACAACTCCATGGCAATGACGATCACCAGGGAAGAGACCTACCAGGCCCAGCCGCGTCCGGCCTTCGCCCAGGAGATCAGGGCGGCGGGTGGCCTGATGAACGACGTGGCGAAGACGAAGGGGCGGGTCGCCTAGCCATGCCCACCTACAGGATCGCGGTGCTGGCCGGTGATGGCATCGGCCAGGAGGTCACACCGGAGGCCCAGCGTGTCCTCGATGTGATCGGCAAGGCCACGGGGGCGAGTTTCGAGTTCGAGACGGGCCTGGTGGGCGGGGTGGCCATCGATGCCACGGGCGGACCGCTGCCGGAGTCCTCGCTCCGTCTCTGCGAGCAGAGCGATGCGATCCTGTTCGGCGCCGTGGGCGGGCCCAAGTGGGACTCGCTGCCGCACGAAACCCGCCCCGAGCGCGGGCTGCTCCGGATCCGCAAGGAGTTGGACCTGTTCGCGAACCTGAGGCCCGCCAGGTGCTTCCCCATGCTGGTGGATGCCTCCCCCCTCAAGCGGTCGGTGGTCGAGGGGACGGATCTCATGGTCGTCCGCGAGCTGACGGGCGGGCTCTACTTCGGCGAGCCGCGGGGGCGCGAGGCCTTCGCCGACGGCAGCGAGCGGGCGGTGAACACCATGGCCTATACCTCTCGAGAGATCGAGCGCGTCGTCCGGGCGGCCTTCGACGTGGCCATGAAGCGGAAGAAACGGCTCACCTCCGTGGACAAGGCCAATGTGCTGGTGGTGTCCCAGCTCTGGCGCGAGGTGGTGATCCGCGTGGCGAAGGAGTACCCCCAGGTGACCGTGGAGCACGTCCTGGTGGACAATTGCGCCATGGCGCTCGTCAACCGGCCCACCCAGTTCGACACGATCGTGACGGAGAACACCTTCGGCGACATCCTCTCGGACGAGGCGGCGATCCTGGCGGGCTCCATGGGGATGCTGCCCTCGGCGAGCCTCGGCGGGCGCGTGGGCTTGTATGAGCCCGTGCACGGCACGGCGCCGGACATCGCCGGCAAGGGCCTGGCGAACCCCATCGCGGCCATCCTCTCGGCCGCCATGCTGCTTCGCTACTCGCTGGACCGCGGCCCGGACGCCGACCGCGTCGAGGCCGCCGTGCTCCGCGTGCTCGAGCAGGGCCACAGGACAGGGGACATCGCCGCGCCCGGCGGCACGACGGCGGGGACGCGCGAGATGGGCGACCTCATCGCCCGCGAGCTCGAGCGATCGTACTGAGAGAAAGGATCCTACGGATATGAACGGGGTGCGGGTGGCGGTGGTCGGTGTCACGGGGGCGGTGGGGCAGACGACGCTCAGGATCCTGGAGGAGCGGAAGTTCCCGGTGCGGGAGTTGCGGGCTTTTGCCTCGGAGCGGTCGGTGGGCAAGACCGTCACGTTCCAGGGGGAGCGTGTCCGCGTGGAGAAGGTAGCGCCCGGGGCCTTCACGGGAGTGGACATCGCCTTCTTCTCCGCCGGCTCCGCCCAGTCCAGGGAGTATGCGCCGCAGGCCGTCAAGGCGGGCGCCGTCGTGGTGGACAAGTCCAGCGCCTTCCGCATGGATCCCACCGTGCCCCTGGTCGTCCCCGAGATCAACGCCCACGCCGTCAAGGGGCACCGCGGGATCGTCGCCTGCCCGAACTGCACGACCATCGTCACCGTGATGCCGCTCAAGCCGCTCCATGACACTGGCCGCCTGCTCCGGGTGATCGCCACCAGCTTCCAGGCCGTCTCGGGCGCCGGGGTCAACGGGGTCGAGGAGCTGCGCAGCCAGACGCTGGCCTGGGCGCGCGGCGAGGCCCTGACGCCGAAGTACTTCCTCCACCAGATCGCCTTCAACGTGATCCCGCACATCGACACGTTCGGCGAGAGCGGGTACACGGGGGAGGAGATGAAGCTGGTGCACGAGGTCCGGAAGATCCTCGAGCTGCCCGACCTCGCGGTCTCGCCCACGACCGTCCGGGTGCCCGTGTTCACCGCGCACTCGATCGCGGTCAACGCCGAGACGGCGACCAAGGTGAGCGCGGCCAGCGCGCGCGAGGCCTTCGCCCGGTTTCCGGGACTCCGGCTCTGGGACGATCCGGCGGAGAATCGCTACCCGATGCCGGTGGCCGTGGAGGGCCAGGACGACTGTTTCGTGGGACGCATCCGCGAGGACCTGTCCCTGGCCAACGGCCTCAATTTCTGGGTCGTGGGCGACCAGCTGCGCAAGGGCGCCGCGCTGAACGGGATCCAGATCGCCGAGCTCCTGATCCGCTGAGTGAGGCCGTTCCCGGCGCCGGGGCGGGGGGCATGACTCGCACGCTTCGCCTCACCCTGGCCTACGATGGCACGGACCTCTCCGGCTGGCAGTCCCAGCCCGACCGCCCGACGGTCCAGGGACTCCTGATGCAGTCCTGCGAGCGCATCCTGGGCGAGCGCGTGAAGGTCGTGGGGGCGAGCCGGACCGATGCCGGCGTCCACGCCCTCCGGCAAGTGGCGAGCCTCGCCATCGCCTCGCCCATGGCCCCGGCGGCGCTGGGGCGCGCGCTCAACGCCCTGCTCCCCGCCACGATCCGCGTCCTCGAGGCCCGCGAGGCGCCGCCGGGATTCGACGCCCGGCGCTGGGCTCGGGGCAAGCGCTACTGCTACCTGATCGACCGGGGGCATCCGGCCGATCCGTTCCTCCGCCGCTACGCGTGGCATGCGCCGTACGTCCTCGAGGCGGAGGCCATGGCGCGCGCGCTCCGGCTCCTCCTGGGCACGCATGACTTCTCCGCCTTCTGCGCCGCGGCCGGCCGCGGGCGGACTCCGATGTGCACGATCCGCTCGGCCCGCCTCGTGCTGAGGAAGCGCCGGCTCGGGATCCTGCTGTCGGCCGACAGCTTCCTCCATCACATGGTGCGTAACATCGCGGGCAGCCTCGTGGAGGTCGGGCGCGGAGCGCGGGAGCCGGACTGGCTCGGGCGGGTGCTGGTGGCGCGCGACCGGAGCCTTGCCGGTGCCACGGCGCCCCCCGAGGGGCTCTCGCTCGTACGCGTGCTCTATCCCACGTGAGCCACGAGCTCCGCCGGCGAGCGGCTTGCCTTTGCCGCGGGGCATCGGCAGGATAAGGCCATGCGGACCTACCTGCGGGTGAGCCGCGGCCGGCTCGAGGAGGTCAAGGCCGAGGTTGTGCGCGAGCAGCTGCTCGCGATCTACGTCAACGGCAGTCGCTTCCTCACCCTCCTCTGCTCCCCCTTCCAGCTCGAGGCGCTCGTCGTCGGCTACCTGTGGATGGAGAAAGTGATCGCGGGCCTCGAGGACATCGTCTCGCTGGACGTGTCCGA
>JACOVB010000076.1 GCA_016177555.1 Candidatus Rokuibacteriota bacterium | reverse complement strand
GTCCTGGCCACGGTCCGCTCGGTGCTGCCCGCCGAGGGGATCATCGTCGGGGACGTGGGATGGGGGAAGAACGGCGTCTCTCAGCAGTATCTCGTGGAACGGCCGCAAACCGTCTTCGTCGCTTCCGGCTACGGCACCATGGGCTTCGCCGCCGCCTCCGCCCTGGGGGCCCGCGTGGCCAGGCCGGAGACGCCGGTCGTCTCGCTGACGGGCGACGGCGGGCTGAGCTCGGTGCTCTCGGCCCTGGTCACGGCGGTGGAGCACGATGTGGGCGTCGTCTGGGTCGTCTTCAACAACGCCGCCTACGGCGCCATCGCGGACCTGCAGCGCCACCACTTCGGCCGGGGCGCGGGCGGCGACTTCGTCCGGGCGGACACGGGCGAGCCCTATGCCCTGGACTTCGCCGCACTGGCCCGCGCCTGCGGCGCCGCGGGCCGGCGGGTCACCCAGCCCGACGACCTCCGGCCGGCGCTGGAGGACGCCCTCGCGTCGGGCCGGCCCGCGGTGCTCGACGTGGTGGTGGAGCGGCAGGCGGCGTATCAGCCCACCGGCTACTGGGACGTGGGCGACATCTATGCGGGCCGCTGAGGCGGCCCGGGGCGCCCAGCGGCAGGATTGCGGGAGCTCATCACGGAGCCACGGAGGTAGGCGATGGCGTCGGACGACATGATCGAGGAGCTGCGCGAGCGCAACCGCCAGGCCCTGGCCATGGGAGGTCCCGAGAAGCTCGAAGCCCGGCGCGCGGCGGGGGTGATGAACGCGCGGGAGCGGATCGAGCATCTCCTCGATCCGGACAGCTTCGTGGAGGCGGGGCTCTTCGCGGCCGGAATCCGCGAGGAGGTCCGCCACAAGTCCCCGGCCGACGGGAAGATCGCCGGCGTCGGCCGGATCGCCGGCCGGCCCGTGGCCCTCGTGTCGAACGACTTCACGGTGCTCGGCGCCTCGAGCAGCGTGGTCAACATGAAGAAGCTGCGGCACATGAAGAAGCTCGCCGTCGAGCACGGCATGCCGCTCATCCTGCTGGGCGAGTCCACCGGCTCGCGCATGCCCGATCGAATGGGCGCGGCGGGCCGCGCCACCCTCGCGCAGGATCCCACCGAGTACCGGCGATTGCGCGAGGCCCCCATGGTCTCGGCGCTGCTGGGCGAGTGCTATGGCTCGTCCACCTGGTATTCCTGCATCTCGGATTTCCGGGTGATGCGGAAAGGGGCCCGGATGGCGGTGGCCAGCAGCCGCGTGACCTCCATCGCCATCAGTCAGCCCGTCGACCCTGAGGAGCTCGGCGGGTGGCAGCTGCACTCCGAGGTCAGCGGCCTCATCGACGTGGTCGCCGAGTCCGACGCCGACGCGCTGGACACAGTCAAGCGCTACCTGGGCTACATGCCCGGCCACGCCGGCGAGCTCCCGCCTGAGTACCCTGGCTTCGAGCCGGGCGGCGACCAGGCGAAGGTGCTCGAGATCCTCCCGGAGAGGGGCTCGCGGGTCTACGACGCCCGGGACATCCTTCGGCTCGTCGTGGACAGGGGCAGCTTCTTCGAGCTCAAGGCGGGCTTCGGCAAGCCCATCGTGACGGCGCTCGCCCGCCTGGGGGGCAGGTCCGTGGGCCTCGTGGCGAACAACCCGAAGTTCAAGGGCGGCGCCATCGACGTGGATTCCATGCAGAAGGCCACTGGGTTCCTCGTGCACTGCGACTCCTTCAACATCCCGCTGGTGTTCTACGTGGACCAGCCGGGCTTCCTCATCGGGGTCGACGGGGAGCGGCGGGGGGCGCCGGGGAAGATCATGAACTGGATGAACGCGCTCCAGCTCGTGACGGTGCCCAAGGTCACCGTGATCGCACGGAAGAACTACGGGCAGGCCTACCTGAACATGTGCGGGGGGCATGCCGCGGACTGGGTGATCCTGTGGCCCATGGCCGACCTGGGCTTCATGGATCCCACGGTGGGCGTCAACGTGCTCTATGACCTCAGGGAGCAGGACGATCCGGAGCGCTTCAGGCAGCTCCGCGCCGAGCTGGCGCGGGACACCTCGGCCTGGGACCTGGCGGCGCTCTACGAGGGGCACATGGTCATTGACCCCCGGGAGACTCGGACGGCTCTCCTCAAGGTGCTGGACGTCCTGCGCCGGAGCCCCCACAAGGGCCTGGGGCAGCATCACCTGCGGAACTGGCCCACGAGCTATTGACGGCCGGCGGGGCCGTCGTCATGGCAGTGCATGGGTTCGTGGCGGTGGTGGGGGCGCGGGCGTTGCCGGAGCAGGTCGCGTCCCAGGTGGTGGATGTCGTCGGCTCTTCGTCGGGCGCGGGGCTGTCGGCCTGCGCGCGGTCGGTGGTGTTTCACCCCGACGATCTCGGTGGCTCGCCCAGCGGAGCGTTGGGCAGCTTCGCGGCGCGCGGCGGTTGCGTGGAGGTGATGGGGGCCGCGCGCTCGGTCTCGGCCCTCGACCTCGACCGCCTCGAGCGCTACCTGACGCTGCTCGATCAGCGCCGCGCCTTCGCCATCATGGGGTTCGTGCTCGAGCAAGAGGGCGAGCCGTTCAGGCCAGCAGCGTCCCCCGCGTCCTGGTCGGCAGCCGGTAGACGCTGGTGCGTGCCGTGAGGAAGAGGACACTGCCATCCTCGCCCCAGGCCAGGTTCGCGGGCAGCTCCGGCAGGACGATGCGCCCGAGCAGCGCGCCGTTCGCGCGGCATACCCAGATGCCGCCGGGCCCGGTGCAGAACACGTTGCCTCGTACGTCGACCTTGAGGCCGTCGGGGCCGCCGGGATCCTGCGACGCCATGTCCAGCAGGACACGGCTGTTCGTCAGCGAGCCGTCCGGGCGCAACTCGAACGCGCGGATGTGCTTGTGGCCCGAGTCGTCGATGTAGAGCACCGACTCGTCGGGGGAGAAGGCGAGGCCGTTGGGCACCGCGAAGTCGTCCACCAGCAGGTGGAGGGTCCCGTCGGGGGCGATGCGGTACACGCCCTGGCAGGGCTGCTCCTTGCCCGGGATGGGCTGGGTCCACCAGCCCGGAGGCCGCGCCATGCCCGGCGTGCTGGGCTGGACGGCGTAGGGCGGGTCGGTGAAGTAGATGGAGCCGTCGGACTTGACCACGATGTCGTTGGGGCTATTGAGCCGCTTGCCCTGGAACCGCTCGGCCAGGACCGCGCGGGTGCCGTCGTCGCCGACGCGGCTCACCCGGCGGCCGTCGTGCTCCGCCGCGAGCACCCGGCCCTGGCGATCCAGGGTGAGGCCATTGGACATGCCCGTGGCGAAGGTGGTCAGCTCCGGGCCCTCCGGCAGCCGGTGCCAGCGCACGATGCGCTTGTTCGGGATGTCGCTGAAGAGCAGGGCGCCGCCGCGCCACACCGGCCCTTCGGTGAAGGTGAGCCCCCCGGCGATGCGGTCGATGGGGGCGTCGGGGGCGACGAGATCGTGCAGGCCCGGGTCATGCGCTTCCAGGGGTGCCATGGGGGTCGGCTCCTTGTCGGGTCGGCGGCTCAGCGCGCTCGCGCGGCCCTGAGGCGTTCCTGCGGATAGTTCTCTCATATCATCGGGCGTCCGGCCACCGGGCGCGGTTCTTTGGCGCGCACGGCGTCGATGCGGTGGCCGACCGGTTCATCCGTGACATCATCCGGGGCATCGGGGACAGCGGCGTCAAGGCGGCCATCATCACGTGTGCCACCGACACCGCTTCCCGGCGCTCCGCGCGGCGGGCGTCACCGAGGATCAGATCGACCAGATGCGGGTGCGCAACAGGTGGTGGAGAAGCGGACGTTCAAGGACGCCGTCGACGCGGACTGGCGCCTCTCGCGCCAGTACGGGATCACGGGCGTGCCGACGTTCGTCGCCGGCCGCCGCAGCGTCGTCGGCGCGCAGCCCTACGAGGCGCTGGAGCAGCTCGCGCGCAAGGCCGCGACGGCGGGCGACGCCGAGGAGTAGGAACGGCCTCAGGCGTCGGGGTCAGCGGCGCGCGGCGCGTCCTGACGGGGCAGTCCGAGCGCCACGAGGACACCCAGGGCATTGCCGCCGGCGGCGATCAGGACCGCTGCGC